>NZ_KV838110.1:73875-104413 GCF_001838645.1 Neisseria sp. HMSC70E02
GTACTGGTTTAAAGTTAATCCACTATAAAACAAATGGCTCTAGACCAACAGAAATACTCTGTTAGACTAGAGCCAATCGTTTTCAGACGACCTCCCCAGACAAATCAACATCAGTCAGCGAAATGATCCACCTTGCTGCACTTACCCCTATCCGAGGAAACCCCATGCGCGCCGTTATTCAAAAAGTAAGCCATGCCCAAGTTGACGTCCTGAGCGAAGGACACCGCGAAACCAGCGGCAAAATCAGTCACGGCTTTTTGATTCTTTTAGGCATTACACACGATGACAACGAGGCCGATGCCTCCTATATCGCCGACAAAATAGCCAATCTGCGCATTTTTGAAGATGAGGCCGGAAAATTGAATCTGTCGCTTAAAGACACGGGCGGCTCAGTCTTGCTCGTTTCACAATTCACCCTCTATGCCGATGCGCGCAGCGGCCGCCGCCCCTCTTTTTCCGCAGCCGCCCCTGCCCGACAGGCAGAATCCCTGTATCAACGCACCGCCGAATTATTGCGCGCCCACGGTCTGACGGTAGAAACCGGCCGCTTCCAAACCCATATGCAGGTTTCACTCTGCAACGACGGTCCTGTCACCTTGTTGCTGGATTCCAAAAAACTGTTTTAAAACAAACACGATTAACCGCATATTGACCAAAATTCAGATAAGACAACAAAGGCTTAGGGTAAAAATATAGTGGATTAACTTTAAACCAGTACGGCGTTACCTCTCCTTAGCTCAAAGAGAACGATTCTCTAAGGTGCTGAAGCACCAAGTGAATCGGTTCCGTACTATCTGTACTGTCTACGGCTTCGTCGCCTTGTCCTGATTTATGTTAATTCCACTATAAAGCTGAGGTCGTCTGAAAAACTTATTCGCGGTTGCGCGCGTGCCAGAAATAACGCCACACGAAGCAGGGGAAGGCAAATATCAGGTAAAGGCAGATTACAGTAGCGTAAAACTCCCAGTCTTGATGCTGTACCGCGCCGGCACGAGACTCAAGGATGTAGGCGAGGACGGCGGTCAATATGAAGCCTGCCGCCAATTCGACGAGGTGATGCCCGAAATGTTTACGCTTGAGCGGAAACACGCCGAAAAATTTGGTGGTAACGAAGGGGGCATTGGCGAAGATGAGTGCCAATACCAAAAGGATGTACATGGATGCGGTCATGATGGTGTGTCTTTCTGTTTTCAGACGACCTCTTTGATTCAAAGGGTCGTCTGAAAAAACAATCTTGAGCTGCGTATCTTAACAAAAACGGCAGCCTCTGACACGGCTGCCGTTTCGGTTTATCGCCTTACAAAGTGTTTTCCAAAGCCTTTGCGCACCAGTCAATCATCGTTTGCGGCATAACGCCCCACAAAACCAACAAGAACGCATTGACGCTCAGGAAGAATTTGGCGGCATAGTTGCTGCCGATGGGTTGGTCATGGGTGGGTTCGTCGAAATACATGACTTTAACCACGCGCAGGTAGTAGAACGCGCCGATTAAGGACATAACGACCGCGAAGACCGACAACCAAACGTAATGGAATTTCAGCAACACCATGATGACGCCGAATTTGGCGTAGAAGCCCATCAGCGGCGGAATACCTGCCATAGAGAACATGACCAGCAGCATCAGTAAGGCAAACCAAGCATGGCGTTGGTTCAAGCCTGCCAAATCTTTGATTTCTTCACACTCGATATTGTCGTTGGACAATAACATCAATATGCCGAAGCCCGCAGCCGCCATCAAAGCGTAAGTAATGGCGTAATACAGACCCGCAGTAGAGCCAATTGAGCCTGCCATAAACGCCAGCAGGATAAAGCCCATGTGCGACACAGTCGAATAGGCAAGCATCCGCTTGATATTGGTCTGCATAATCGCGGCAAGATTACCGACCACAAGCGACGCAACGGCAAGGACGGCAAACATAGGCGCCCAGTATTGATGCACTTCGCCAAAACCGGTCAGCAAAATACGGAAGGCAAACATCACAGCGGCAATTTTCGGCGCCGTACCGACAAACGCGGCAACGGATGTCGGCGCGCCGTGGTACACGTCGGGCACCCACATATGAAACGGCACCGCACCCAGTTTGAACGCTATCGCCACGACGATAAACACCAGCCCCAGCTTCAACAGCCATTCGTTGGCAATCTCGCTGTACGACGACGCCAAAACAGTGGCAAAGTCGAGCGAATGCGTCGCGCCGTAAACCATCGAAATGCCGTAGAGCAGCAGGCCGGAAGCCAGCGCGCCCAAGACGAAATATTTGAGCGCGGCTTCGGCGGAACGGCCGGAATCGCGGCGTAGCGCAATCATGGCATAAAGCGACAGCGACAAAAGTTCCAAACCGATATAGGCGGTCAGGAAATGCGCCGCGCTCACCATCACGCTCATGCCTAACAGGGCAAACAGCGATAAAGTATAAAACTCGCCTTTAAAAATACCGCGCGCCTGATTGTACGGTTTGCTGTAAATAAACAGCCCGAAGGTCAATCCGTACAACACCAGCTTGGACAGGCGCGACATACCGTCGGCGATATACATTCCGTGAAACGCCAACGTACTGCCCTGCTCCCACACCGCCAGCTGCGTAACCGCCACGATAATGACGGTTCCCAAGCTCATCAAATGGGTCAGATAGCGGTTTTTATCGCTAATCCACAAATCTGCCAACAATACGGCAATCAAGAGCGCAAACAGCACGATTTCGGGCATGGCAGGCATTAAGTTCAAATCAATCAAGTTCATTCGCACACCTCAAATCTTGCTTTGCGCCACATGGGCAATCAAATCGTTTGCCGCCTGATGCACCACTTCGATAAACGCCTGCGGATACAGGCCCATACCCAATACCGCAACCGCCAAAATCGCCAGAATCGCAAATTCGCGGCAGTTGATGTCTTTCATATCGGCAACGTGCGGATTGCCGACCGCGCCGAAAATCACGCGCTTATACATCCACAGCGTGTAAGACGCACCGTAAATCAGCGTCAGCGCCGCCAGCGCGCCCACCCAGAAATTCACTTTGACCGCGCCCATAATCACCATAAACTCGCCCACGAAGCCCGAAGTCGCCGGCAGACCCGCGTTTGCCATCGCAAACAGCATCATAAACGCCGCAAACTTGGGCATCACGTTTACCACGCCGCCGTAATCGGCGATATTGCGCGTGTGCAGGCGGTCGTACATCACGCCGATGCACATAAACATCGCCGCCGACACGAAACCGTGCGAAATCATCTGAATGACCGCGCCTTTCAACGCCCAGTCGTTCAACTGGCCGTTAATGAACAAGAACATCCCCAAGGTAACGAAACCCATATGGCTGATGGACGAATACGCCACCAGTTTTTTCATATCGGTCTGCACCAACGCGACCATACCGATGTAAATCACCGCAATCAGGCTCAACACGATGATGACCGGCGCGAAATAGCGCGACGCGTCGGGCAGAATCGGCAGGATGAAGCGCAAAAAGCCGTATGCGCCCAATTTCAGCGTAATCGCCGCCAACACCATCGAACCGCCGGTCGGCGCCTCAACGTGGGCATCCGGCAGCCAAGTGTGCACGGGGAACATCGGCACTTTCACCGCAAACGACAGGAAGAACGCCACAAACAAAAGCTGTTGCACGCCCAGCGGAATCTGTTTGATGTTTTGGAAATCCTCAATCGAAAAGCCGCCGACTTGGTAAGACAGGTACACAATCGCCACCAGCATCAGCAACGAACCCATCAGCGTATAGAGAAACAGCTTCACCGACGCATACACGCGGCGCGGACCGCCCCATACACCGATAATCAGGTACAGCGGAATCAGCATACCCTCGAAGAACACATAAAACAGCAGGGCATCCCGTGCCGAAAACGCGCCGTTAATCAGGCCCGACATGATTAAAAACGCCGCCATATACTGCGCCGGACGCTTCTGAATCACTTCCCAACCCGCCAGCACCACCATCAACGTGATAAACGCGTTCAGAATGACAAACAGCACCGAAATACCGTCCACCCCCAGCGAGTAGTTGATTCGCAAAAGCGGAATCCACTCGTGGAACTCGGTAAACTGATAACCGCCGCTCAAACGGTCGAAACCCGTAAACAAGGGCAGCGTTACCAAGAAACCGGCAAGCGCACCGATTAAAGCGAGCACGCGGGCAAGCGGCGCACGGCTGTCCGGCCCCGTCGCCAAAACCAGCACGCCCGCAGCGATGGGTATCCATATTGCCAAGCTGAGTAGGTAGTTGGAAAACATAGTGGTTAACCTGTGGTTAAAATAAAAATATAGTTGTGTGGGTTGGTTTTTCAGACGACGTTTTAAGAGGTCGTCTGAAAAAGGTTGTTCAGGCTTCTGCTATTTGTCTCAAGCTAATTCTGCCGAATCTTCCAGCCGTAGGTCGGATTCTCGAATCCGACACGCTGTACTATTTTCTTTTTCATGTCGGATACAAGTATCCGACCTACAACTTGAATGGTTTTCTTTTTCAGACGACCTCAAACACTGCCTTCTTTCTCAATCACCAAAATCCGCGCTTCGCCGCACGGATGGGCGACGTGTTCCGTACCGATTCCTGCGTAGAAGATGTCGCCGCTTTTCAACCGAACGATGTGTTCTTCGCCGTTTTCTCGGTAGTGCATATCAACTTCGCCGTCCATCACGGCAAACACTTCCTCGCCGTCGTTGATGTGCCATTTGTAGGGCTGGTCCGTCCAGTGCAGGCGCACGGTGATGCCGTTCATATTGGCGATGTCGAGTGCGCCCCATGCACGGGAAGCGGTAAATTCGGCGGAGCGGATGGTTTGTTGTGTATCGGGCATTTTCGCGCCTCTTTGATTCTGTATCTAGATAAACCTGTCGATACAACTGTTTATTAAATCCCGTCATTCCCGCGCAGGCGGGAATCCAGAACGTAGATTTTAGGAAGCCTTTTTCCTTGACAGGTTTATGCGCCGATAGGTCTGGATTCCCGCCTGCGCGGGAATGACGACGGTCGGCAAATTCCGTATCTATCCAAGTAAATCAATTATGACCGAAATGTTGACTACGTCCCGTCGGCACGGTTGGTTTCCATCTCCAGTTTAATGAACGCATCAATCATGCTGCGCCAAACTGCTTCGGTTACTTCGGGCGACAAACCGGCCTTTTCGGCATAGGCACGGCGCGAGGCAATCACTTGCGCCACCCGTTCGGGCGCGGAAACCGCCTGCACATCGTTTTTAGGTTTCAGACGGCCTGCCTGCCGTACCAGCTTCTGCCGGCGGGCAAGTAATTCTATTAATTCCTTGTCCAAACCGTCGATGGCTTCGCGGACTTCGTCTAGGGTTTGCGGTAATTTGTCTTCAACCATTGTTTCTCATATTTCCTTTTTCAGACGACCTAAACGTCGTCTGAAAATCTCATCCTTATCTGAACAAGCCCCAGAAGGTCATGCCGAGCAATACCAATACGCCGAACACCATAGCGGCGGCGTAGGTGTAGATAAAGCCGGTTTGGACTTTGCGTATCTGAGCGGCAATCGCGCCAACCAGTTTGGCGGAGCCGTTGACGATGCCGTTGTCGATAATGGCGGTATCGCCGACTTTCCAGAAGAAGTTGCCCAATGCGCGCGTGCCTTTGGCGAAAACATTGAAATACAGGGCATCGAGGTAGTATTTGTTTTCAAACAAAACGTAAACCGGACGGAACGCCTGTGCAATTTTCGCAGGCAGGTGCGGCAGTTTGACGTACAAGAGCCATGCGCTCAACACGCCTGCGATAGCAAGGTAGAGTACAGGCGAATGCAGGCTGTGTGACACCATTGCCAATGCGCCGTGGAACTCTTCCTTCATGATGTGCATGGTCGGATGCGCGTCGGCATTAACAAAAATCACGTCTTTGAAGAAATCGCCGTAAAGCATAGGCTCGATGGCAACGTAGCCGATGATGACAGACGGAACGGCAAGCAAAATCAAAGGCAGGGTAACAACCAACGGGCTTTCGTGTGGATTGTCGTTTTTGCCCAAGCCGTGATGCTCTTCACCATGATGATCGTCATGATGCTCAGGCAGGCTGCGCCATTTCTCTTCACCATGGAACACCATGAAGTATTGGCGGAACGCGTAAAACGCGGTAACGAACACGCTGGCGAGGACGGCAAAATAGGCAAAGCCGCTGCCCGGCAGGGTGCTGTATTTCGCTGCTTCGATAATCGAATCTTTGGAATAGAAGCCGGAGAAGAACGGCGTACCGATCAGCGACAAGTTACCGATCAGCATGGTCAGCCAAGTAATCGGCATGTATTTTTTCAGGTTGCCCATGTGGCGCATATCTTGGTCATGGTGCATACCGATAATCGCGCTACCTGCGGCCAAGAACAGCAAGGCTTTAAAGAAAGCGTGGGTCATGACGTGGAACATCGCCACGGAATAGGCGGACGCGCCCAGAGCCACGGTCATGTAGCCCAGTTGAGACAAGGTGGAATACGCAACCACACGTTTGATGTCGTTTTGAATCACACCCAAGAAACCCATAAACAGGGCAGTAATCGCACCGATTACCATGATGACAGACAGCGCAGTGCTGCTCATCTCATAAATCGGAGACATACGCGATACCATGAACAGACCGGCGGTAACCATGGTTGCGGCGTGAATCAATGCAGAAATCGGGGTCGGGCCTTCCATCGAATCGGGCAGCCAGACATGCAGCGGGAACTGAGCCGATTTACCCATCGCGCCCACAAACAAGAGCAAACAGGTTACGGTAATCAACGACCATTCCACACCGGGGAACAGTTGGATAGTGGCCGTCTGAACATTAGGCAGATAAGCGAATACGTCCTGATAGCGCAGGCTGCCGCCGAAATAGGCAAGCACCAAGCCGATACCGAGCAAAAAGCCGAAGTCGCCGACGCGGTTGATCAAAAAGGCTTTCAGGTTGGCAAAAATCGCGCTCGGACGTTTGAAATAGAAACCGATCAAGAGATACGACACCAAGCCCACCGCTTCCCAACCGAAGAAGAGCTGGATGAAGTTGTTACTCATAATCAGCATCAACATGCTGAATGTAAACAAAGAAATATAGCTGAAGAAGCGTTGGTAGCCTACTGCTTCGTCGTGCATATAGCCGATGGTGTAGATATGCACCATCAACGACACGCCCGTTACCACGACCATCATCATCGCCGTCATCGTATCGACCAAGAAGCCGACGGAAAAATCCAAACCGCCCATCGTCAGCCAGGTATAGACATTATCGTCAAACTTGGCGCGGCTGCCGTCGATAAAGCCCCACAGCACATAAGCCGACAACACGGCGGACACCGCCACGCCGAGTATCGTAACCGTATGCGCGCCGGCACGTCCGATTTTATTGCCGAACAAACCCGCAATCAGCGAGCCTGCCAAAGGCACGAGGGCAATAATGAGATATAAAGTCATGTCGTTCATTTTGGATGAACCTTTTTGATTTTAGGAGTTTTCTAAACTTCAGACTGCCCGAAAGTTTTTTAGATTGGCTTGCCAATTCAACACTTTCAAGCTGCCTTCGTATCTTTATTAATGGGTTTTCAACCCATACTGCACACTAAATACTCAAATCTGATAAAGCTGTCCTTCAAGACAACGGGCTTTAATTGGTCATGTTATTTTTTCGTCGGGGTTAGCCCAACCTACCGCATCAGGTCGTCTGAAACGGTCTGAAATCGCTTTTCAGACGACCTCTATTCTTCCAGATTGACCATCAGTTTTTGTCTAACGGTTTTTGTCTAACGGTAATCTTTACATACTTCTATTTTCAGAGAACGCCAAAATTTTTTTGGGCTAACACCCTCTCTTTTAATGAAAAACTGGTCATCAGCATAAAGCAACATATCTATCTCTTTACCATTTTGTGTAAGGCTATAAAACTCACGACTCGGGTCGCCAAAATCGTCTTTATATTTAGCCAACTTCATGCCGTTATCCAAATATATTTTTTGTTTGACCAGTCGGTAAGTACCACGTCGTACCTTTCCAGACTCACCCTCTCTCTGCATGCAATATTGACGATTTGGAAATAAGGCAACAGTCACATGGTTTATTTTGCTTCCAGGAGGCCCCAAAAACGGATTTAGATATAACCCTGCCGGACGGCTGCTTTTAGCCAGCGCAACGCTAGAAGAGCAAGCGATCAAAAAAGCTAATAAGCCTAGCTTGGCATAATTCGATATATTTCTCATTTTTTATATTGGTTGGCGACCATACACTTGTAAACATATTGGGAAGGGGATCTGCATTTTCAGACGCCCCCCGTCGCCCTAACCTTTCAACTCGTCCAAATCGGCAACATTAATCGTTTTTCTGTTACGGTACACCAGCACCATAATTGCCAAACCGATGGCGGATTCGGCAGCGGCGACGGTCAGTACGAAAAATACAAAAATCTGTCCGGCGGTATCGCCCAGATGCTGCGAGAAGGCGATAAAGTTGAAGTTTACCGCCAAAAGCATCAATTCTATCGACATCAGCAAGACCAGCACATTTTTACGATTCATAAAGATGCCCATCGCGCTGATACCGAACAGGAGCGCGCCCAATACCAGATAATGCGTCAAGGTAATCATGCTTTGCCCTCCTCTTTCGGCTTGAGGTCGTCTGAAACTTCGTTTTCTTCCGCAGATTCGGTTTGCGGTTTCACGGCTTCCATTTTCACCAAGCGCATACGGCCTTGGTCGGCGCGCACTTTAACTTGGTCGGCAGGATCCATGCGTTTCGGATTGGTGGTTTTGCGGTGAACCAGCGCAATCGCGGCTACCATACCCAACAGCAACAATACCGCCGCCAGCTCAAACGGCAGCAGATAATCGGTATAAATACGGCTGCCCAAATCGCGGATGTTGTTGTAATCCGCAGGAATGTCTTTCATCAAACCAAATGCGGCAAGGTCGGTTTTCGGGTTGACCAAAATCAGGATAAGGGCAACTGCCAACAGCGTACCGACCACACCGGCAACAGGCGCGTGCCGCCAAAAACCGGCGCGCATTTCCTCGATGTCGATATTCAACATCATCACGACGAACAGGAACAGCACCATCACTGCGCCGACATACACCACCACCAGCGTCACGCCCAAAAACTCCGCCTGCATCAGCATCCAAATCATCGCGCTCACGCAGAAGGTCAGCACCAGATGCAAAGCAGCATGGACAGGGTTTTTCGCGGTAACGGTACGCAGCGCACCGTACAAAACGATGGCGGCCAATAGGTAAAACAGAATAAGTTGAAAGCTCATAATTTGCACTTTCCGTTTTGGGATATTTCAATCAATTTCGCGTTTCGGCTTTATCGGACGTGGTTTATTGGTTGCGCCAATAGCTTAAAAACTCATCCGCCAAGCCTTTGGGATTAGCACGTTCCGTCCACGCTAAAGGTACATCGTAATACTCCAATTCGTGAACCAACACAGGAATGTTTTTGCCAAACGTTCTGGCTATCACTCCCTCGGCAAACAGGCGTTGCACTACGGCAATTTGGGTTTCGATAAAGGCTTGGTAAAACTCGTCTGATTTCTCATCAATATCTTCATCATCGTTATTAAACATGGCTTCGTATTGTTCTTCGGTGTAAGCAAAGGGAGCATTTTCCAGCCATGTTCGAAGTTCTTGGTTATTCCCATATGCATCCACGCCCAATAATTCGGCTTCGTCTTGCAGCCAATAGGCATAGTTCCACTTGGCTTCATCATCTTGTTTGTGTGTCTCGCCCTGCTTTTTCACAAATTGTTGACGGGTGTTGTAGCTGACTAAAAGACTGGGCAACCATTCATCACCACCGCACAGCCAAAATGATAAGGCATACACATCATCCCGAGTCTCTTCAGGTAGACCTGCCAATGCGGTAGTGGTTTTTTGAAAAACCATATCTGCAAAGGCTTGTTGGTCATTCATTTTGTACTTCCTTAAGTAACGGCAGCAACTGGATTTTTAGGATTCGGATTACCTTCGAAACTTCGTAAACGCACGATTCGTACTTAACGGTACGGCGCGTCAGCGGCTTTGCGCTTGGCGATTTCGGCTTCGTATTTGTCGCCGATTGCCAAGAGGATCGGCTTGGTCATGTGCAAGTCGCCTTTTTTCTCGCCGTGGTATTCAAAAATATGCGTTTCCACAATCGCATCGGTCGGACAGGCTTCTTCGCAGAAGCCGCAGAAGATGCACTTGGTCAGGTCGATGTCGTAACGCTTGGTGCGGCGCGTGCCGTCTTCGCGTTCTTCCGATTCGATGTTGATCGCCATTGCCGGACACACCGCCTCGCACAATTTACATGCAATACAGCGTTCCTCACCGTTCGGATACCGCCGCTGCGCGTGCAGGCCGCGGAAACGTACCGATTGCGGCGTTTTCTCTTCGGGGAAATAAATCGTGTCTTTGCGGGCGAAAAAGTTTTTGAGCGTTACACCCATACCTTTGACGAGTTCGCCGAGCAAGAAAGTTTTTACTAAATTAGCCATATTCTGTTCCCTCAAAACAGGGATTCCGTTAAATATTCAAAACTGCGTTTATCAGACGACCTTGATACGTCGTCTGAAACTTATTTCCACAAATTCAGCGGCGAAATCATCCACACACCCAAAATCACGATATAGGCGAAGCCGATCGGAATCAGCACTTTCCAGCCCAAGCGCATGATTTGGTCGTAGCGGTAGCGCGGGAAGGTTGCACGAATCCACAGATACCAGTACAGCACCGCCGCCATTTTCACGAACATCCAAAATGCGGAAGGCGTGCCGACGATGCCCCAGCTTTGCGGGAATGGGGACAGCCAGCCGCCGAGGAACATCAGCGATGTCAGCGCGGCAATCAGAATCATGAAAATGTATTCGGCGAGGAAGAACAGCGCGAACGCAAAGCCGGAATATTCGACGTGGTGGCCGGCAACGATTTCGGACTCGCCCTCTGCCACGTCAAACGGTGCGCGGTTGGTTTCGGCAACGGCGGAAATCAGATAGACGATGAAGATGGGGAACAGCGGCAGCCAGTTCCACGAGAACACGGAACCGCCCGCGATGCCTTTTGCCTGCGCGGCAACGATGTCGGAGAAGTTCATGCTGCCCGACACCATCACGACGCACACCAGCGCGGCACTCATGGCAATCTCGTAGGAAATGCTTTGCGCGGAAGCACGCATTGCGCCCAGGAACGAATATTTGGAGTTGGAAGCCCAGCCCGCGATGATCACGCCGTAAACCGACAGCGAGGTAATCATCAGGATGTACAAAAGGCCGATATTGATATTGGTCAGCACCCATTCTTCATTGAACGGAATCACCGCCCACGCCGCAAAAGACGGGGCAAGCGACATAATCGGGCCGATGTAGAACAGGGCTTTGTTTGACAGCTTCGGACGGGTAACTTCTTTAAACAAGAGTTTGAACACGTCGGCAAACGGCTGAATCAGACCCCACGGGCCGGTTACGTTCGGACCGACGCGAAGCTGCATGAAACCGATGACTTTACGTTCGAAATAAGTCAGGTAGGCGACGGTTAGAATCAGCGGAATCAGGATAATCACGATTTTGACGATGACGGATACCACCAAGCCCACGGTGATGCCCAAATCGCCCAGACCGAGCGTTGCGGCAAAGAGGTTTTGGAACCATTCCTGCATAATCAAGCTCCCGCCAGTTCAATAGTGTCCATCAACGCACCCAGCGCGGCATTTTCGGTATGCAGCGGCAGATGCACCACGTTTTCAGGCAGTCCGGCATCGGCTTTGAGCATCACGGACACGCCTACGCCGTTTTGCTTGGCGATGGCGGTTTGTCCGTCTTGCAGGCCTAAGCGCGCCAATGTGTTCGGATTCACACGCGCGGCAGGCACGGCGGCATGGCTGGTTGCCTGCAACGGTGCGGAACGGCGCACGATGGCATCGGTGTGATAAATACCGACTCCGCCCACGCGCACGAGGCGGTTTGAGGTCGTCTGAAAATCTTTTTGAGTCGAAGCGGCGCGGTTGTTTAGTTTGGACGGCAGGCTTTCCGCATCCAGCGCATCTTTCAGAATCGCGGCGGTATCGTGGTATTCAAAGCCTTGCAGATCAAACAGGTTGCCCAATACGCGCAACACTTTCCACAGCGGACGCGAATCGCCGAAGCCCTGAACGACACCGTGGAAGGATTGCAGACGGCCTTCCATATTGATGAAGCTGCCCGATGTTTCGGTAAACGGCGCAATCGGCAGCAATACGTCGCACACGTCCAGCAGCGTTTCGCTGACAAACGGCGTAAACGCCATCACGCTTTTTGCCTGTTTCAACGCGGCTACAGCTTTTGCGCCGTCCGCCGTATCGATTTCCGGCTCGACGTTGAGCAGCAAGACTGCCTGTTTCGGCGCGTTTGCCATTTCGGCAACGCTCTCGCCCGAGTTCACGCCCAATACGTCCGCACCGACGCTGTTGGCAGCTTGCGGCAGAATGCCCAGCACCGCGCCAGTTGAGTCTGCCAGCTCTTGCGCGGCGGCATAAATGGCGGCGTAGTCAGGATGGTTTTGCACTTCCGCGCCCAAAATCACCGCTGCTTTTTCAGCGTTTTTCAGGCTCGCGGTAATCGCGTGTTCCGCATCGGCAGACAGGTTTTTCAGACGGCCTGCCCACTCGTCGGGATGCACCGCTTCTTGAGCCAGAAGCGGCATCAACAATTCTTCCTTGCTGCTGGCCAATACGCTCAAAGCCATGCGCTCTTTGGCGGCACGACGTAGGCGGGCAGTCAGGAGCGGCTGTTCTTTGCGCAGGTTCGCACCGACCACCAATACGGCTTCGTTGTCCGCCAGCGATTCGATACTTTGTCCCAACCATTGCGCACCATTGAGGTCGTCTGAAAGACGTTTGTCTTGTTGGCGCAGGCGGGTGGCGAAGTTTTTAACACCCAAGCCATCGGCAAGTTTTTTCGCCAGATACAGTTCTTCGACCGTATTCATCGGGTTCGCCCAAATGCCGACTTGGTTTTGGTTGCCGTCTTTGGCGATACATTCAATCGCGCTGCGGACATATTCCAACGCGGTTTTCCAATCCACGTCCATCCACTCGCCGCCCTGTTTGATTTTCGGGTTTTTCAGACGGCTTTCGTGATACAGGCCTTCATAGGCAAAACGGTCACGGTCGGACAGCCAGCATTCGTTGATGGCTTCGTTTTCCAGCGGCAGCACGCGGCGGACGGTATGGTCTTTGGTTTGCACAATCAAGTTGCTGCCCAAAGCATCATGTGCGGAAACGGATTTGCGGCGGTTCAGCTCCCAAGTACGCGCGTTGAAACGGAACGGTTTGCTGGTCAGCGCGCCGACGGGACACAAATCGATGACGTTGCCCGACAATTCGGTTTCCACCGCTTTGCCGATGAAGGGCATGATTTCGGAGTGTTCGCCGCGATTCGCCATCGCAATTTCCTGCAGGCCGGCGATTTCTTCGGTGAAACGTACGCAGCGGGTGCAGTGGATGCAGCGGCTCATTTCCTCGGCGGAAACCAAAGGCCCCATGTCTTTGCCGACGACGGAACGTTTTTCTTCGGTATAGCGGCTGGTGGTTTTGCCGTAGCCCACCGCCAAATCCTGCAACTGGCACTCGCCGCCTTGGTCGCAGGTCGGACAATCAAGCGGATGGTTGATGAGCAGGAACTCCATCACACCTTCCTGCGCCTCCCTCGCCTTCGCCGAATGCGTACGCACAATCATGCCGTCCGTTACCGGCGTGGCGCAGGCGGGCAGCGGTTTGGGGGCTTTTTCCACGTCCACCAGACACATACGGCAGTTGGCGGCGATGGAGAGCTTTTTGTGGTAACAGAAATGCGGAATATAAGTACCGAGCTTGTGCGCGGCCTCAATCACCGTCGCGCCCTGCTCCACAGATACCTGTTTGCCGTCGATTTCGATTTGTAACATGGTTCGTTCCTAGTTACGGGTATTTGATAAATAATCTTTTATGGAGGTCGTCTGAAAAATGGGTTTCAGACGGCCTTTTGAGTTTAGTTGGTAGTTAATGCTGTCAAAACACCACCACCTTGCCGTCATTCCCGCGCAGGCGGGAATCCATTCTTGGGTTTCGGTAACTGTTTTTCAAACATCGGTTTCTTAACTTTTGCGGTGATTCCCGCGCCGTAGCCTGTCCTCACGTATGCGGGGGCGGGAATGACGGCAGTTTTTAAAGTTCCAGAAATAAAACTAAACAAACAACACACCCGATAAATCCAACCATTCGGGATTTTGTTCTTCAATCAGTTTAATCTTCCATTCACGTCGCCATTTTTTCATCGCTTTTTCTTTGGCAACCGCTTCAGGCATATTCTCAAAAAACTCATACCAAACCAAATCATGCACATCATATCGGGCAGTAAAGCCATCAACATTGACATGGTTTTTGTGCTGCCAGACCCTTTCCGGCAAATTCATGGTAACTCCGATATAGAGTGTTCCGTTTTTACCGTTTGCCAAAATATATACGGCAGGTTGCCTAGCAAGCGGATGGTTTTGCATTTATTGTTTCCTGCAATATAAACAACTTTTTTCAATATCATTTACAGCCGTTTTCATCTGAAAACATCTGCCCACTCCCGCCGTCATTCCCGCGTAGGCGGGAATCCATTTTCGGATTTCGGCAACTGCTTTTCAAACATCGGTTTCTTTAGATTCCACTATGGATTCCCGCCTACGCGGGAATGACGGCTATTTATTTCCTCGTGTACGACAAATTTATTCTTCAGCAACCCATGAATAGCTATTGACATAACCTTTATGCACCTGGAACCTTCTGTTCATATCTTTAGCCAAAACTATTTTTAATAGTTTTCCTGCGGCTTTTGCAGCCAAATCAAATGCTTCATCAGGAGTTTTTCCCCTATCTTGATAAGCCTTCCATAAAGGATTTAACGGCGTATTCTGCCAAACCCAAGTGTTCGCACCACCAAACAAATCGCGGACAGCAAAAGGTTTATCACGATTTGCGCCTATCCATGCATAGACTGCTCCTTGAATAAAAGCACAAGCCAATTCTTTATCGTGCTCCGATTCAAAGATCCGGACATCCTGAATTTCAGTTTCTAACTTCTCAATCATTTCTATATCCCATTAACACCACTTATTCGGCTTCATCGGTCCGCCGTGTTCAATGTAATGCACAAACTCATCACGGAAATGCTTGGTAAAGCTTCGGACAGGGAAGACAGCGGCGTCAGCGAGGGCGCAGATGGTGCGGCCTGCCATTTGATTGCCGACGGAATCCAGCAAATCCAAGTCTTCCATGCGGCCTTTGCCTTCTACGATGCGGTGGACGATGCGGTAGAGCCAGCCGGTACCTTCGCGGCACGGGGTGCATTGGCCGCAGGATTCGTCGTAGTAAAAATAGCTTAATCGCTCAAGGGCTTTGACCATGCACACGTCTTCGTCCATCACGATAATCGCGCCGGAACCGAGCATCGAGCCGGCTTTGGAAATCGAGTCGTAGTCCATATTGGTCTGCATCATGATGTCGGCAGGCAATACGGGGGCGGACGAACCGCCGGGGATGACGGCTTTGAGTTTTTTGCCACCGCGCATACCGCCCGCCATTTTCAGGATTTCGGCAAACGGCGTGCCTAACGGCACTTCATAATTGCCCGGACGTTCGACGTGGCCGGAGATGCAGAACAGTTTGGTACCGCCGGCATTCGGAATGCCTTTGTCGGCGAACGCCTGACCGCCGTCACGGACGATAAACGGCACGGAAGCGAAGGTTTCGGTATTGTTGATGGTGGTCGGCTTGCCGTACAGGCCGAACGAGGCGGGGAACGGCGGTTTGAAGCGCGGCTGGCCTTTTTTGCCTTCCAGCGATTCGAGCAATGCGGTTTCTTCGCCGCAAATGTATGCGCCGTAGCCGTGGTGGGCGAAGAGTTCGAATTCAAAGTCCGAACCCAAAATATTTTTACCCAAAAAGCCTGCGGCGCGCGCCTGCTCCAAAGCGGCTTCAAAGCGTTGGTAGCCTTCGAAAATTTCTCCGTGAATGTAGTTATAGCCCGCTTTCGCACCCATCGCGTAACCGGCGATAATCATGCCTTCAATCAGGGCATGGGGGTTGAACATGATGATGTCGCGGTCTTTGAACGTACCCGGTTCGCCTTCGTCTGTGTTGCAGACGACGTATTTTTCGCCGGGGAAGGAACGGGGCATAAAGCTCCATTTCAAGCCGGTCGGGAAGCCCGCACCGCCGCGCCCGCGCAGACCGGAAGTTTTGACTTCGTCAATTACGTCGGTTTGCGAGATGTTTTCGGACAGGATTCTACGCAGCGCGCTGTAACCGCCGCGTTTGACGTATTCGTCCAATGTCCAGCAGTCGGGATTGGCGGTATCCACTTGGTCAAAAATCACGCCTGATTGGTAAATAGCCATTTTGGTGTGCCTGTTCGTTTTCGTATCGGTTGCGGCCGCTGTTTCAGACGACCTTAAGATGTCTTTGTGTATCGGCTTGTAACGTCGTCTGAAATAAAATCTAGTTTATCAAATCGATATTTTCAGACGACCTTTAATCGTTTTTGTTGGATCTCGACCACTTGCTTGTCTGCCGTCATTCCCGCGCAGGCGGGAATCCATCCTCAATGGTAAGCAATGTCTTATTAAATTCAGAAACCGAACCTTACCGGTGGATTCCCGCCTGCGCGGGAATGACGGCATTTCGGTATTTCCGTAGGTCGGATTCTTGAATCCGACATTTTTCCTTTTTACCCACTCTGTCGGATACAAGTATCCGACCTACGTTTAAATTGTCGTTTCAGACGACCTACTCCAACTCCGCCAGTTTCTTCTCAATCGCCTCTTCGGTCATAAAGCTGCACATGCTGTGGTTATTGACCAGCATAACGGGGGCGTCGCCGCATGCGCCCATGCATTCGCCTTCGACGAGGGTGAATTTGCCGTCGGGCGTGGTTTCGCCGTAGCCGATACCGAGTTTTTTCTTCAGGTATTCGCCAGTATCCATGCCGCCGCGCAGGGCGCAGGGAAGGTTGGTGCAGACGGTCAGTTTATATTTGCCGACCGGCTCGAGGTCGTACATATTGTAGAAAGTGGCGACTTCGTATGCCTGCGCAGGCGAGATGCCGATATAGTCTGCGACAAAAGCGATGGTCTCGGGAGCAAGCCAGCCTTTTTCGGTCTGGGCAATACGCAATGCGCCCATAATGGCAGAGCGACGTTGGTCGGCAGGATATTTTGCCAATTCAATATCAATTTGTTTTAAGGATTCTGCGGATAACATTATCGGTCAACCTCCCCGAATACGATGTCCTGCGTACCGATAATGGCAACGACGTCGGCCAGCATGTGGCCTTTTGCCATTTCATCCATGCCTTGCAGGTGGGCGAAGCCGGGTGCGCGGATTTTCAGGCGGTAGGGTTTATTTGCGCCGTCTGAAATGATGTAAACGCCGAACTCACCTTTCGGATGTTCGACAGCGGTGTAGGTCTCACCCTCGGGAACGTGCATACCCTCGGTAAAGAGTTTGAAATGGTGAATCAGGTCTTCCATACCTGTTTTCATTTCGGTACGTTTGGGCGGGGCGAATTTGTGGTTTGTGGTGATGACCGGGCCGGGATTGATGCGCAGCCAGTCGGCACATTGTTTGATGATGCGTACGGACTGACGCATTTCTTCCATACGGCAGAGGTAACGGTCGTAGCAGTCGCCGTTGACGCCGACAGGGATGTCGAAATCCATTTTGTCGTACACTTCGTAAGGCTGTTTCTTACGCACGTCCCATTCCACGCCCGAACCGCGCAGCATGACGCCGGTAAAGCCTTTTTGCATGGCGCGCTCGGGGGAGACGACGCCGATGCCGACAGTACGTTGTTTCCAAATGCGGTTGTCGGTCAGAAGGGTTTCGAGTGTGTCGATGTTTTTCGGGAAGCGCTCGCAGAAGGCGTCGATGAAGTCGAGCATGGTGCCTTCGCGGGATTCGTTGAGTTGCTTCAATACTTTGGCGTTGCGGAATTTGCTGCTCTCGTATTTGGGCATGAAGTCGGGCAGATCGCGGTAAACGCCGCCGGGACGGAAGTAGGCGGCGTGCATACGCGCGCCGGAAACGGCTTCGTACAAGTCCATCAGCTCTTCGCGGTCGCGGAAGGCGTAAAGGATGGCGGTCATCGCGCCGATGTCGAAGGCGTGCGAACCGATGCCCATCAAGTGATTGAGGATGCGCGTTACTTCGGCGAACATCACGCGGATGTATTGGGCGCGGATAGGCACATCAATTCCGGCAAGTTTTTCTACCGCCAAGCAATACGCCTGCTCGTTGACCATCATGGAAACGTAGTCCAACCTGTCCATATAGGGCAGGGCTTGCAGGTAGGTTTTGGTTTCCGCCAGTTTCTCTGTGCCTCGGTGCAAGAGGCCGATATGCGGGTCGGCACGGACGATGGTTTCGCCCTCCAACTCCAAAATCATACGCAATACGCCGTGCGCCGCAGGGTGTTGCGGGCCGAAGTTGATGGTGTAGTTTCTTAATTTATTGGCCACCGTAGTTCTCCTCACGGACGATACGCGGCGTGATTTCGCGCGGCTCGATGGTAACAGGTTGGTAAATCACGCGTTTTTGTTCTTCGTCGTAACGCATTTCCACATAGCCGGAAATCGGGAAGTCTTTACGGAACGGATGTCCGACAAAGCCGTAATCGGTCAGGATGCGGCGTAGGTCGGGATGGTTGTTGAACATGATGCCGTATAAATCGAAGGCTTCGCGCTCGTACCAATCCGCGCTGTTGTAAACGGGAACCACGGATTCGACCACGGGGAAATCGTCGTCTGAAACCCAGACGCGCACGCGGATGCGTTGGTTGTTTTTCAGAGAGAGAAGCTGGCTGACAACGGCAAAGCGTTTGCCCTGCCATGCTTCGTTTTTGTAAGTGCTGTAATCGACGCCGCACAAATCGACCAAAAGCTCGAAATGCAGTTCTTCATGGTCGCGCAACGTAGTCATCACTGAAACATAGTGTTCGGGCAGACACTCGACGGTAATCTCGCCCAAAGCGGAAATGACTTTGCTTGCCTGATTGCCCAAAACGCGGCTGACGGTTTCGTATAAGTTTTGAATGCTTGCCATATCGTTCCCTCCCCTACTCGTCCCGCGCGATGGTGGAAGTGCGCTTGATTTTTTGTTGGAGCTGCATCAGACCGTAAATCAGGGCTTCCGCAGTCGGCGGACAACCCGGCACATAAACGTCTACCGGCACGACACGGTCGGCACCGCGCACGACGGAATAGGAATAATGATAGTAGCCGCCGCCGTTGGCACACGAACCCATAGACAACACCCAACGCGGCTCGGCGAGCTGGTCGTATACGCGGCGCAGGGCGGGTGCCATTTTATTGGTGAGCGTACCCGCCACAATCATCAGGTCGGCCTGACGGGGAGACGGACGGAAAATAATGCCGAAACGGTCAAGGTCGTAACGCGCCATACCCGCGTGCATCATTTCCACGGCGCAGCAGGCCAAACCGAAAGTAACCGGCCACAGCGAACCGGTACGCATATAGTTCAGCACCGTATCCGCGCTGGTGGTGATGAAACCTTTTTTCAAAACGCCTTCTATTCCCATTCCAGCGCACCTTTTTTCCATTCGTAAACAAAGCCTACCGTCAGAACGACGATAAACACCAGCATAGACCAGAAGCCGTATGCGCCCAAATCTTTGAACACCACCGCCCACGGCAGCATAAACGCAACCTCCAAATCGAAGAGGATGAACAGGATGGCGACGAGATAATAACGCACGTCAAACTTCATCCTGGCGTTTTCAAAGGCTTCGAAACCACATTCGTAAGCCGCATCTTTTTCGGCGTAGTGGTGTTTCGGACCTAAAATCGTGCCGAGCAGGATAAACAGCACGCCGGCCGCAAGGCCGACGAGGATGAATACGAGGACGGGAAAGTAACTGGCCAACATGGGTTTATGCCTAACTGGTTGACAGACAAATCTTAATATCCTGCTATTTTATCGAATTTCAAAATCCATTAAAAGGTAAATGTCGGTCAACCTGCAAAAAAATCTTAATAAATTCAATAAGTTTATGATAACGATTCTTATTTGTGTTTTATAACAACCCAACTTCATTCCTTTACCCATATCAACGCCAATAAAATTGGATAGAAAATGCAACACCCACTGCCAGCCCTAAACCCAACAAACCCTTCCAATAAACCAGATTCGCTTTTCAGACGACCTTTTGTCCGTCTTTATCAGTAAGAATCTGCTAAAATCGCCCGTTTCCCACTTCAACCTGACAGCAGCAATACATGAATATCTTTTACGAAGAGTCCGGCCAATTCAAAGTCGCCGCCATCGTCCAAAAAAACGACGCCACCTACCAAGTCGATACCCAACACGGTAAGCGCACCAAAGTGAAGGCGAACAACGTCTTTACCGAGTTCGACGGCGATATGGCGGCGTTTTTGGAGAACGCGCAGGCGCAGGCGGCGGACATCGATACCGATTTATTGTGGGAAGTATGCGGCGAAGAAGAATTTTCCGCCGAAGCCATCGCCGAAGAATATTACGGTCATGCGCCGACCAAAACCGAGCTGGCGGCGACCTTGATTGCGCTGTACGCCGCGCCGATGTATTTCTACAAAAAAGCCAAAGGCGTGTTCAAAGCCGCGCCCGAAGAGACTTTGAAACAAGCGCTTGCCGCCATCGAACGCAAAAAACAACAAGACGCGCAAATCGACGCTTGGGCGGAAGCCTTGAAACGCGGCGAGATGCCGTCTGAAATCGCGGCGGATTTGAAAACCATCCTGCACGCTCCCGACAAGCAGTCGCTGACCTACAAAGCCTTTACCAAAGCCGCCGACGCGCTGAAAACCTCCGCCTACGAATTGGCGAAAAAGACGGGCGGCATTACGTCCATTCCCCAATATCTGCAAGACGGGTTTGAAATCAAATACTTCCCCAAAGGCACGGATTTCCCCGGCCTCCCCCTACCCGAAATGCCCGATCTGCCCAAGGCTGACGTTACCGCCTTTTCCATTGACGACGAATCGACAACCGAAGTGGACGATGCTTTGAGCCTGACCGATTTGGGCAACGGCACGAAGCGCGTCGGCATCCACATCGCCGCGCCGTCGCTTGCCGTTAAACCGGGCGACAAAATGGAAAAAAACATCATGGAACGCTTGAGCACGGTCTATTTCCCCGGCGGCAAAATCACCATGCTACCTGAAAACTGGATTGCCGCGTTCAGCCTTGATGCGGGCGCGTACCGTCCTGCCGTCAGCATTTATTTTGATGTGGATAGCGAGTTCAACGTCGGTGAGCCGACCTGCAAAATCGAAGCCGTCAACATCGCCGAAAATCTGCGCATCCAAACCATCGAGCCGCATTTCAACGCCGAAACCGGCTTGGACGAAGCCGGCGAAATGATGTTCGCCCACCATCAAGACCTGATTTGGTTCCACCAATTCGCCGTCGCCCTGCAAAAAGCACGCGGCAAATACGAACCCGACCGCGCGCCGCAATACGATTACAGCATTGAATTGGATGAAGAAGGCAAAGTCTCCGTCGTCCGCCGCGAACGCGGTTCGCCCATCGATATGCTGGTCAGCGAAATGATGATTTTGGCTAACAGCACTTGGGCGCAGATGCTCCATGACAACGACCTGCCCGGCCTCTTCCGCGTCCAACCCGCCGGAAAAGTGCGCATGAGCACCAAATCCGAGCCGCACATCGGCATGGGTGTGCAGCATTACGGCTGGTTCACCTCGCCGCTGCGTCGTGCCGCCGACTACATCAACCAAAAACAACTCCTCAGCTTGATAGACGACTCCGCCGAGCCGCTCTTCCGGCAAAGCGATGCCGAACTCTTCGCCGCACTGCGCGATTTCGACACCGCCTACGCCGCCTACGCCGATTTCCAACGGCAGATGGAAGCCTACTGGAGCCTCGTGTACCTGCAACAGCAAGGCACAAGCGAGCTGACCGCAACCATCCTCAAAGAAGACCTCGTCCGTATCGAAGGCCTGCCGCTGGTAACCCGCGCCACCGGCATCCCGTTCGACGCGCTGCCCAAATCGCAAGTCCTGCTCAAAATCACCGAGCTTGATCCCGAAAAGCAGTTTATCGCGCTGAACTATGTGAAAGCCGTTGCCCCTGCAGTTGCGTAAGTTTGCCGTCATGAAAAAAGGTCGTCTGAAAACCTGAAATATAGGTTTTCAGACGACCTCTTTTACGTCTTAACAGCCTCTAGCGAGTTTCCACCCGTTTGAAATCCCTCGGTCGGAAACCCAGAGTAGCCAGCGAAACGAAATACAAACCGCCGCCTATCGCAATCAGGATGCACAACTGCCCTGCTTTACGCAAAGCACCAACGTGTACCCAATCAAAAGGCAGGTAAGTATGTGCAGCCCATAATCCCCCGCCCATTACAACAAGCGACAGCACTATTTTAATCAGGAAAATTCCCCATCCTTTGCTAGGTTGGTAAATGCCGTGTTTGCGCAACAGGTAATACAACAGTCCCGCATTCATACACGCGCCCAAACTGACGGCGAGCGAAAGCCCGGCGTGCTTCAAAGGACCGATAAAGGCAAGGTTCATCAACTGCGTGCAGATGAGCGTGAAGATGGCGATTTTGACCGGCGTTTTGATGTTTTGCCGTGCATAGAAACCGGGTGCCAACACTTTGATCATGATAGATCCGAGTATACCGACAGAATTGGCAATCAGCGCTTGCTGCGTCATCTGCGCGTCAAACAGTGAAAACTTACTGGACATAAACAGCGTCGCCAACAACGGGAACGACAATACCGCAACCCCGACTGTCGCCGGCAGCGCCAGCAGCATACACAGACGCAACCCCCAATCGAGCAGTCCGGAAAACTGCTCGGTATTCTGATTGACGGCGTGTTTGGACAAAGTTGGCAGCAAAATCGTACCGAGCGCCGCACCCAAAACACCGCTGGGCAGCTCCATCAGACGGTCGGCGTAATACATCCACGTAATGCTGCCCGATTGCAGATAGGACGCAAAAATCGTGTTGATCACCGAAGAAATCTGTATCACGCTCACACTCAAAATCGCAGGTGCCATCTGTTTCATCACGCGGTTGACCGCTGCATCTTTGAAATTAAGCTTAGGCAACTTCAAAAAACCTAGTTTTGCCAACCAAGGCAGCTGGAAGCCGAGCTGCAAAATTCCGCCGACAAAGACCGCCCACGCCAACGCGGTCACAGGCGGATCAAAATAGGGGATGAAATATATTGAGAAAACGATAAAAGAAATATTCAAAAACGTCGGCGTAAATGCAGGAATACTGAATTTATGATAGGAATTAAGGATTGAGCCGACAAAGGAAGACAGAGAAATAAACAAGATATACGGGAACGTTATCTTCAGCAAATCGATGGAAAGCAAAATCTTTTTCGGCTCTTTAAAGCCGGGCGCGGAAGCCTGAATCACCCAAGGCGCGGCTAGAATGCCCAGCGCGGTAACGATGACCAAGACAAATGACAACATCCCTGCCACATGGCGAATAAACGCCTCCGTCGCTTCTTTCGAACGCGTTTCCTTATATTCCGCCAAAATCGGCACAAAAGCCTGGGCAAACGCCCCTTCCGCAAAGATACGGCGCAGCAGGTTGGGCAGTTTAAATGCCACAAAAAAAGCGTCGGTCGCCATGCTCGCACCAAACGTGCGGGCAATTACCGCATCACGCAAAAAACCAAGTATGCGCGACAGCATTGTTAAGCTACCGACCCTTGCCAAAGCCCCTAACAAGTTCATCCGTTTTATTCCTTCAAAAGTCCAGACGTCGTCTGAAAGACGCGTATTGTACGACAGAATATGCAAATCTAGGCAAATCGGTATTCCAACAGGCAAACATATAGCGGATGAACACCCCCTGCTTCGTTGCCTGTTCCTTATGTTGCCCACCATCAAAAAGGTCGTCTGAAAACCTATTTTCGGGTTTTCAGACGACCTGTTGCTTGATCAAATCACTTCAATTATTGCCCGATGGAAATCAGCAGTGAACCAGCGTGCCTTCGTCTTCGCCGGTAATGACGCGCTTGAGCGAGCCTTGTTTGGCGATGCCGAAGACGACGATGTTGAGTTTTCGTTCGCGGCAGAGGGCGAAGGCGGTCGCATCCATGACTTTGAGGTTTTTGTTTAAGGCTTCGTCAAAAGTGATGGTTTCGTAGCGCGTTGCGGACGGGTCTTTTTTCGGGTCTGCGGTATAAACGCCGTCCACGTTGGTGGCTTTGAGCATGACGTCGCAGTTCATTTCGGCTCCGCGCAGGGCGGCGGCGGTGTCGGTGGTGAAGAAGGGGTTGCCGGTACCGGCGGCGAAGATGACGACTTTGCCTTCTTCAAGGTATTGGATGGCTTTGGGGCGGGCGTAGGTTTCGGCGATTTGCTGCATGGAAAGCGCGGATTGTACGCGCGCTTTGATGCCGAGGGTTTCGAAAGCATCTTTGAGGGCGAGCGCATTCATAACGGTTGCCATCATGCCCATGTAGTCGGCGGTGGCACGGTCCATGCTGCCTGCCTGGGCGGATACGCCGCGGAAGATGTTGCCACCGCCAACAACGATGCCGACTTGTACGCCCATTTTGACGACTTCGGCGATTTCACCGACGGTTTGGACGATGGTGTCGTGATTGATGCCGAAAGGGTCGGAACCCATCAGGGATTCGCCGGAGAGTTTCAGTAATACGCGTTTGTATTTGATTTGCTGTGTCATGGGATACCTTGCTTTCTTTGGGTGGATAGCGCCGAGTGAGCAGGCGAACTGACTATTCGATAACGGTGGTATTTTGCTCCGTAAACGGCATATTCTGTGTTAAAAATACTCGCAAGATGTCCAATCTTGTTGCGCTTTTTGCCTTGAATCTGCCGTTTTCTGTACCAAAAACTGACTCGTTCCAAACGATCAGTTCACCCTGTGGCGCTGCTTCAATTCGGGGAAAGGGCGTTTGATTTTTCAGACGACCTTTCGGGATGTTTGGCTGACAGGGTAACGCGTTTTCCGTGGGTGTATGGGTTTGGATAAATTATTATTTGTTGATTATGATGAAATATTCTATTTCCAACAGTATTCTAAACAGTGTAGCTCTCAAAAAAAAGCACCCTGATTCGTTTGGAATCTAGGTGCTTTCTTTTTCATAAGTGCCTTACACTTTAGCAGCGGCAGCAACTTCGGCTGCGTAGTCGACAACGGCTTTCTCGATACCGTCGCCTACTTTGTAGCGTACGAAGCTAACCACTTCAGTGCCGTTTTCTTTAGCGAATTGGGCAACGGTTTGATCAGGGTTCATCACGAACGCTTGGCCGTTCAGGGTGATTTCTGCCAAGAATTTGCGGATACGGCCTTCAACCATTTTAGCGGCAATGTCGGCAGGTTTGCCGGAAGCGATGGCTTGCTCGGTGTAGATGTGGCGTTCTTTTTCGATGGTTTCGGCATCTACTTCGGCTTCGGTTACGCATTGCGGTTTGGCGGCAACGATGTGCATACCGATTTTACGCGCTACGTCTTCAGAGCCTTTGAACTCAACCAATACGCCTTCGGTAGCCAATGCACCGTGGATGTAGGCAACCAGTTGGTTGGCGGTGTCGATCACTTGGAAGCGGCGGACAGACATGTTCTCGCCCAATTTGGCGATAATGGCTTTGCGTTCTGCTTCAACCAGTTCGCTCAGTTCTTCAACGGTAGCCGGTTTTTTCTCGGCAGCGGTTTTCGCAACGAAGTTGGCGAATTCTACGAAGCCTGCGTCTTTGGCAACGAAGTCGGTTTCGCAGTTTACTTCAACCAATGCGCCGACATTGCCGTTGATGGCGTAAGCCAATACGCCTTCGGCAGCGGTACGACCGGCCAGTTTGCCCGCTTTCGCGCCGGATTTGATGCGCAGGATTTCTTCGGCTTTTTCGAAGTTGCCTTCGGCTTCAACCAAGGCTTTTTTACATTCCATCATGCCCAGGCCGGTAGCGGCGCGCAGGTCGGCAACCATTTTTGCAGTAATTTCTGCCATTTTGAATCTCCTAGATTTTGGGGAAACACGGGATATCCGTGTTTGGGAATGGGGTCGTCTGAAAAGGCTTTTCAGAACGGGATTTGAGAAAAGGGGCATAACGCCCCTCTTCGGTTTGCCGGATTACTCGGCAGCAGCTTCTTGGGCAGCGGCTACGGTTTCTTGCAGCGCTTGGTTTTTGCCTTCCAAAACTGCGTCGGCGATGCCGCGGCAGTACAGGCGGATGGCTTTGGCGGAGTCGTCGTTACCGGGGATAACGTATTTCACGCCGTCAGGGCTGTTGTTGGTATCGACTACGGCGATAACGGGGATGCCCAGTTTTTCAGCCTCGACCAGAGTACCTTTTTGGTAGCCGGTGTCGATAACGAAAATCGCGTCAGGCAGGCCTTTCATGTTTTTGATACCGCCCAAAGAACGTTCCAGTTTTTCAACGTCGCGTTGCATTTCCAGAATTTCTTTTTTGTTGAAACCGCCTTCGGCAGCGTTTTCCAAAGCGGCGGTTTTTTCTTCCAGGCGTTTGATGGATTGCTTAACGGTTTTGTAGTTGGTCAGCATGCCGCCCAACCAACGGTGATCGACGAAAGGCATACCGGCGCGGGTAGCTTCTTCGCGGATGATTTCACGCGCTTGGCGTTTGGTGCCGACAAACAGCACAGTGCCTTTGTTGGCAACCAGACGGCGTACGGCTTCTTGCGCTTCTTGGAACATCGGCAGGGTTTTTTCCAGGTTGACGATGTGGATTTTATTGCGCGCACCGAAAATGTATTGTGCCATTTTCGGGTTCCAGAAACGGGTTTGGTGGCCGAAGTGAACGCCGGCTTCAATCATCTGACGCATAGTAATTTGAGACATTTTATTTCCTTGAAAGGGTTAAGAGCACACATTCAATCGCATAGAACTTGATAGGCTGCGCCTATTGTCAAGCACCCTTCGGCGAAAGTGGGCATAAGTTTTAAAAAATAGTGTGTTTCCGAAATGGAAAACTGACGGATTATAGCGGATAAGGGGTCGTCTGAAAAGGGATTTTATGCACTGCCGTCCTGTTTGCCACCTTCTTGTCCGGCTGCGCCGCGGCTTTGTTCGAATGCTTCTTTTTCCTGCTGCTTCATCAGACGGTTGCGGCGGCGGATGGTGACGGTGAAAACGGTAAACGCGACGGGCAGAACCGCCCAAAAAACCAAATAAATCAAAGCGCGCGCGATGCTGGGCTGGGCAACGGAATACATGACGGCGACGAAGAGGTAGCCGATAAGGACGATATGCCACATGGCGGAATCCTGTTTTGATGTTAACGGAGCGTTTATAATCGCCGTATTCTACAACAACACTCAAAAGGTCGTCTGAAATGAGGAATGAGGAAAAACACGCCCTACGCCGAGAATTGCGCCGCGCCCGCGCGCAGATGGGGCATCAAGGGCGGCTGGCGGCGGGGCAAACGGTTAACCGCCTGCTCAAACGTTATATCAAGAAGGGGCGGAAGATCGGCGTGTATTGGCCGATGGGCAGCGAGCTGCGGCTGGACGGCTTTGTGCGTGCGGCACAAAAACGCGGCGCCAAACTCTATCTGCCTTATATCGAACCGCGTTCGCGGCGGATGTGGTTCACGCCCTATCCTGCCGATGGGACGAAACAAGAACGCAAACGCGGCAGGGCGAAGCTGCATGTACCGCAGTTTACGGGACGCAAAATCCGCGTACACGGTTTATCGATATTGCTTGTCCCGATTGTCGGCATGGACCGCGAAGGCTACCGCTTAGGGCAGGCTGGCGGCTATTACGATGCGACGCTCGCAGCGATGAAATACCGTTTACAGGCAAAAACCATAGGTGTAGGCTTCGCTTGCCAACTGGTTGACACACTGCCGCGCGAACCGCACGACCTGCCGCTGGACGGGTTTGTATCGGAATCGGGCGTGCTGGTGTTCAAACATCATTAATCAATAGCTTTCAGACGACCTCTAAGATGCCGTCCGTTAAGACACTATAAAAGGTCGTCTGAAAACTCAAATCTTCAAATACAAAGGAAACCCCATGGCTGATTTTTCATCTGTTCCCGTTTTGTCCTTCGACCGCGTCCGTCTCGAGCCTTTGACGGCGGCACACGAAGCCGGTTTGCGCAAAGCAGTTTGCGACGGCGAAGTTTGGAAGCTGAACGTAACCACCGCGCCCGAACCCGACCAAGTGGCGGACTATATCCGCACCGCCACGCAAACCCGCCTCGCCTTTGCCGTCATCAACGAAGACACGGGCAAAATCGTCGGCTCGACTTCGCTTTACCACATCGACCCCGCTATCCCCCGCCTCTACATCGGTTTCACATGGTACGCCCTGTCGGCACGGCGCACGCGCATCAATACTGCCTGCAAAATCATGTTGCTCGACTACGTCTTCGACACTTTGAATTGTCGCTGCGCCTGCTGGCAGACCGACAACCTCAACACTGCCTCTCAACGCGCCATCGAACGCTTGGGCGCTCACCAAGACGGTATCTTGCGCTGCCACAAATTGCGGAAAGACGGCAGCGTGCGCGATACGGTGGAATACAGCCTATTGCGCGAAGAATGGCCGCAGGCAAGGGCAAAACTGCTCGAAAAAGCGGCAGCTTATGACGCGTCCTGAAAAAACGTTTTCTTCTTCATTTTTTCATCAAAACACGTCCATCTTGCTGACAATCTGAAGTCTTTAAGAAGTGAATGAAATCAGGCATAACCCCGCCAAATACCTGATAAATAAAGGCCGTCTGAATGTTTCAGACGACCTTTTCAAACCGCGTTTATGTAAATCCAAACAGAAAATCTTTGCAATTCTCAGAAAAATCCACTAAATTCTCAATAACATATTATGAACGGTTTAACATCGGTTCAAAACGTAAAACCCGCGCGCAATCTTCCACGCCAAAAACACCGCGCCAGCAGGTTTTACCGCCGAAACAGGCGTTCGTAATACAACGGATAATCATAAAGGCAGGATATGCCTGTTTCTAGGAGTACAACCATGGCTGAAGCAACAGATGTTGTCTTGGTGGGTGGAGGCATTATGAGCGCGACTTTGGGCGTTTTGCTCAAAGAACTCGAACCGTCTTGGGAAATCACCCTTATCGAACGCTTGGAAGACGTAGCGTTGGAATCGTCAAACGCTTGGAACAACGCCGGCACAGGGCATTCCGCGTTATGCGAACTCAATTACGCCCCGCTCGGTGCAGACGGTACCATCGACCCGACCCGCGCCCTCAATATTGCCGAACAATTCCACATCAGCCGCCAGTTTTGGTCATCGCTTGTCGAAGAAGGCAAAATCACCGACAACTCCTTCATCCATACCGTCCCGCATATGTCGCTGGTCATGAACACCGACCATTGCGACTACCTGCAAAAACGTTTCGACGCATTCAAATCCCAAAAACTCTTCGAACGGATGGAATTCTCCACCGACCGCGCCAAAATCGCCGAATGGGCGCCGCTGGTCATCAACGGTCGTAAAGAAGGACAACCCGTCGCCGCCAACTACTCCGCCGAAGGCACAGACGTCGATTTCGGCAGCCTGACCCGCCAAATGGTGCAATACCTGCGCGAAAAAGGCGTCAAAACCGAGTTCAACCGCCACGTCGACGACATCAAACGCGAATCCGACGGCGCATGGGTGCTCAAAACCAGCGACACCCGCAACCCTGACGGACAGCTCACCCTCCGCACCCGCTTCCTCTTCCTCGGCGCAGGCGGCGGCGCACTGACCCTGCTGCAAAAATCCGGCATCCCCGAAGGCAAAGGCTACGGCGGCTTCCCCGTTTCCGGACTGTTCTTCCGCAACAGCAACCCCGAGACCGCCGCGCAGCACAACGCCAAAGTGTACGGACAAGCCTCCGTCGGCGCGCCGCCCATGTCCGTCCCGCACCTCGACACCCGCAACGTGGACGGCAAACGCCACCTCATGTTCGGCCCTTACGCAGGCTTCCGCTCCAACTTCCTCAAACAAGGCTCGCTCATGGATTTGCCCCTGTCCATCCACTTGGACAACCTCTACCCCATGCTGCGCGCGGGTTGGGCAAATATGCCCCTGACCAAATACCTCTTGGGCGAATTGCGCAAAACCAAAGAAGAACGCTTCGCCTCCCTGCTGGAATACTACCCCGAAGCAAACCCTGACGACTGGGAACTCATCACCGCAGGACAACGCGTTCAAATCATCAAAAAAGACTCCGAAAAAGGCGGCGTCCTCCAATTCGGCACCGAAATCGTCGCCCACGCCGACGGCTCGCTCGCCGCACTCTTGGGTGCATCCCCCGGCGCATCAACCGCCGTACCCTTGATGATCAAGCTCATCCACCAATGCTTCCCAAGCCGCATTTCCTCATGGGAAGGTCGTCTGAAAGAACTTGTTCCCGGCTTCGGCATCAAGCTCAACGACAACCCGCAGCTTGCCGAAGAAATCATCAGCCACAACGCCAAAGTATTGGGTATCCATTACGCTTGAGGCAGATAAATTGCAAGGTGGGCGTTCCAGCCCTCCTTTTTTCAAACCATTAAAGCATTAAAATATAGTGGATTAACAAAAATCAGGACAAGG
>NZ_KV838110.1:104513-115037 GCF_001838645.1 Neisseria sp. HMSC70E02
CCGTACTGGTTTAAAGTTAATCCACTATAAAACATCAGGTCGTCTGAACATTCAGACGACCTGAATCCATTGGAGACAAGCAAACATGTTTATCGTACAGCGCATTTACGCATACCGGCCTGACCCCGAACAAACCGCAGTCTTTATCGACCGCCTCTATCCGCGTGGCATCCGCAAAGAGGTCTTTGCTACGGCGCTCTGGCTCAAAGACATCACCCCCAGTGCAAACCTGCGCCGCTGGTATCATGAAAATCCGGCTGAACATTTTGACGGTTTCGTCAGCCGTTACCATGAGGAGCTGCACGGCGATACCGAGCAAACCGCCATTAGGCAGCTCTTGGAGTTGGAACGTCAACACGGCAGCGTTTTACTGCTGACTGCCGTCAAAGACCCGCATCATTCCCATGTTTCTGCCTTAGAGCAGTTTTTGGGGACGTCGTTTGAATATCGCGATTAACAAAAACAGCAAGACCTGCATCATTCGGGGTTGATGCAAAAAGGTCGTCTGAAATCCAGTCTAGGTTTCAGACAACCTTTGTTTTTTTATAGTGGATTAACTTTAAACCAGTACGGCGTTACCTCTCCTTACCGTACTACAGTGGATTAAATTAAGAAGGATAAGGGTGTGCCACCAATTTCCCGTCGATGTATTCGCCGATATAGACTTTCGAGGCATCAAGATGGAGGCGGTCAAGTTCCTGCTTCAGCCACTCGTCGTCGCGTTTGATGATTTCCAAGATGTCGTGGTCGATTTGCCCGTCGGTAATCAGAGGGTAACGCAGGCTTTCGTCGCCGTATTGGATGACGGTGAGCTGCCCGTTTTGTTCCATGACGGCGCGTTTGACGGCGGCGATTTCGTAGATGCCGGCGGCACGGAGCTTAAACATCAGGTCGTGTGCGCTGATGCCGTTTTTCATACATTCTTCGGTTTGGATTTCGCCGTTGACGATGACCCAGACGGATTTGCCGTCAATCACGGATTTGACCCAGTGGTTGTGGTTTTTGATGAATTTCAGACTCAAGACCAACAGCGTCCACAAAATCAGCACGAGGAAAAACTGTAAAAGCCCGATGCTGTCGCTGTAAATCACGCCGCCGATGATGCCGCCGAGTACAAAGTTTTGTACTTGATCCATGGCGGAGGTGGGGGCGAGGTTGCCTTTACCTAAAAGGTTGATTTGCAAAACCAAACCTAAAATGCCCATGAGAAGTTTGAGGGCAAGGAGGGAGTATGCTTCCATGAGTGTGTCCTGTTATTCTTTGTCGATGAGTTCGATGTTGTTGTTGACCAGATTGGTGGGGGTCAGGGTGTAGGCGGAGAAGTCTTGATTGAAATGGACTTCGTAGTATTGGTTTTTGATGCCGACGATCATGCCGTTGTATAGGTGCGTGCTGTTAACGCTGATGTCGCGTTTTTCCACTTTTTGGTTTTCAATCAAGGCATTGAGAAAACCCACCATGCGCGATGTATCCGCGGCGAAGTTTTGGCGTTCGCTGTACGAGAGATATTGGATGCCGCTGATGAGGATAAGCAGCAGCAGGGCAATGATGCTCAGGTCGCGGTATTTGGTGTCCATGCGGTGGCGCAGGTATTGCGACACGGCGAGCAACAGGACGACGAGCGCGGCAAAAATGAGGACGTATTTCAAGTAGTCGTTGAAATACATATGGTTTTCAAGATAAAAGTGTGTGAAGAATTTCATGATTTCAAATGATTTGAGGAAAAGGTGGGGTCGTCTGAAAACGGTTTTTCAGACGACCTTTCCCGTTTGAAACAATTCAAAATGGCTGGGCTGCTTTATTTCTTATTGCCCAACTGCGGCAATACCGAACCTTCGCCCAGCGACAACAAACCGCTTTGCGAGTAAATACCCAGTTTGGCGCGGGTGTCAGTGATGTCGAGGTTGCGCATGGTGAGCTGGCCGATGCGGTCGAGCGGGGTGAACGCGGCGTCTTCGACTTTTTCCATGCTCAGGCGTTCGGGTTGGTAGGTCAGGTTGGGCGATTCGGTGTTCAGAATCGAGTAGTCGTTGCCGCGACGCAGTTCGAGGGTTACTTCGCCGGTAATGGCTTTGGCAACCCAGCGTTGAGCGGTTTCGCGCAACATGAGGGCTTGGCTGTCGAACCAGCGGCCTTGGTAGAGCAGGCGGCCGAGGCGCAGGCCGTTGATGCGGTATTGTTCGATGGTGTCCTCGTTGTGGATGCCGGTTACCAAGCGTTCGTAGGCGATGTGGAACAACGCCATGCCCGGGGCTTCGTAGATGCCGCGCGATTTGGCTTCGATGATGCGGTTTTCGATTTGGTCGCTCATGCCCAAGCCATGGCGGCCGCCGATGCGGTTGGCTTCGAGGAAGAGTTCGACGGGGTCGGCGTATTCTTTGCCGTTCAGTGCAACGGGCACGCCTTCTTCAAAGCGCACGCTGACTTCTTCGGGTTTGACTTCGACGTTTTCGTCCCAGAAGGCAACGCCCATGATGGGTTTGACGATTTTGATGCCGCTGTTGAGGAATTCCAAATCTTTGGCTTCATGCGTTGCGCCGAGCATATTGGAATCGGTGGAATAGGCTTTCTCCACCGACATTTTGTAGTTGAAGCCGTTGGCAATCAGAAATTCGCTCATTTCGTGGCGTCCGCCGAGTTCGTCGATAAATTGTTGGTCGAGCCAAGGTTTGTAGATTTTCAGCGCTGGGTTGGTCAAGAGGCCGTAGCGGTAGAAACGCTCGATGTCGTTGCCTTTGTAGGTGCTGCCGTCGCCCCAGATGTTGACGTCGTCTTCCTTCATGGCGGAAACGAGCATGGTGCCGGTAACGGCGCGGCCCAGAGGCGTGGTGTTGAAATAGGCGATGCCGCCGGTGGAAACGTGGAACGCGCCGCATTGGATGGCGGCGATGCCTTCATGTGCCAACTGCGCACGGCAGTCGATTAGGCGGGCGTTTTCCGCACCGTATTCCATCGCTTTTTTGGGGATGGCGTTGTAATCGTCTTCGTCGGGCTGACCGAGGTTGGCGGTGTAGGCGTAAGGCAGCGCGCCTTTGAGTTTCATCCACAACAGCGCGGCGGAGGTATCGAGGCCGCCGGAGAAGGCGATGCCGACTTTTTGACCGATGGGGAGGTGTTGCAGGATAGTATTGTTTTGGCTCATGACAATTCTTCGGACTTAAAAGGGGTTATTAAAAATACCTTAACGGTTGAAACCCCGCCCTTCGGGGCGGTAGAATCAGAGACTGTTTGGGAGAAATGCAACCTCTTCCAAATCAGGGCGATACATAGGGCTGCGCTTTGTGTGTAGTCCTGTGTGTTGAAACATTATCTTATAAATAGAACACATTGTCAGCCGTAAAGGTCGGCTGAAAATGAGCCTTGCCCGTTTCGCTGAAAATCTTTTCAGACGACCTTTACGCCATCCCCAACCCGACTCCCTCCCCTGCGGGGGAGGGTTGGGGAGAGGGCACAGACAGCAGCCCTTAAGCAAACGCTGCCTGAAAAACGCAAGCTCAGCCCTCTCCCTAACCCTCTCCCACGGGAGAGGGAATAAATTACAGCACCATCAACATTTTTCAGACGGCATCGGTAAAGAAACCTATCCATGAACGCTTTCAACCTCATCATCATCGGCGACGAAATCCTGCACGGCAGCCGCCAAGACAAGCATTTCGCCTTTTTCAAATCCCTGCTGGAATCGCGCGGGCTGAAGCTCAATCAGGTGCAATACCTGCCCGACGAACCTGATTTGCTGGTCAAACAACTGCGCCGCAGCTTTTCAGACGGCCTGCCGACTTTCGTTACCGGCGGCATCGGTTCCACGCCCGACGACCACACCCGCCAAGCTGCCGCCGCCGCGTTGGATTTGCCCGTCGTCCGCCATCCCGAAGCCGCCAAGTTCATCGAAGCCGTTACCCTTAAACGCGGCGAACCGCTTGACGCCCCCGAACACGCCCAGCGCCTGAAAATGGCGGATTTTCCCGCAGGCGCAAAACTTGTGCCCAACCCGTTCAACAACATCGCCGGTTTTTCCATCCGCGAACATTATTTCTTCCCCGGCTTCCCCGTGATGGCGCACCCGATGGCGGAATGGGTTTTGGATACTTATTACGCCAACCGCTTCAACCAAACCGAACGCGGCAGCCGCAGCGTGTATGTGTTCGGACAGCCCGAATCGCGTGTCGCGCCGATTATGGAATACGTCGAACACACCTACCCGGGCGTGCGCTCTTACAGCCTACCCAGCGTCGGCTGGCAAAATGCGGACGGAACAGCGGTCAAACCGCATATCGAGTTCGGCATCAAGGCGGAAGGCGGGGCGTGCCGCGATTTGGACAAAGCCTGGGACGAGGTGCTGCGGCGTTTGAAAGATGTGGGCGCGGAGTTGAAAGATGTGGGCGCGGGGTTGAAAGATGTGGGCGCGGAGTTGAAAGATACGCCTGCCTAAAAGCCGTTTTGTTCTTATTTTGACAAAAGGTCGTCTGAAAAACCTAAAACGGCTTTTCAGACGACCTCGAGATCCTGATATCAACTTGCAGACTTTCCTATATTACCGTTCCTCTTGCGCGGCTTGATACTCTTTTTTAAGGCACTTTTTATCCTCTCGGAAATAATTTTTGATAGAAGTACGCTTTTTTGACCGTTATCATTTGGATTAAAAATCTTATTTACTTTTGCAATCGACTCGATTATATTACCGTTTAATGCAATTTATTACATTAACTAACATATATATTGTATAAATATACATTATTCGTCTATCAAAAATTCCAAATCGATTGATAACATTCTTTACCACTTTGTGTGCAATATATGACGGAATTTGACTTTATCAGACAATATTTGCAAAAACAGAAAAGCAGCGGTTTGATTTTGGGCATTGGCGACGACGCCGCGATTATCCGTCCAAGTCACGGATTTGATTTATGTTTTAGCGCGGACATGCTGTTAAAAGACAGACATTTTTTTTCTGACACCGCTCCGGAAGATTTGGCATGGAAAATGCTAGCTGTCAATATATCCGATATGGCCGCGATGGGCGCAACCCCGAAATGGGTGTTATTGAGTGCCGGATTGCCCGAATTGGACGAAAATTGGCTGAAACGTTTTTGTGACAGCTTTTTCAGTTTGGCGCAGCGCTTCGGCATTACCCTGATCGGCGGCGACACGACCAAAGGCGATTTGGTATTCAACGTCACCATTATCGGCGAGCTTCCGCAAGGACAAGCCCTACGGCGCGATGCCGCGAAAGACGGCGACGATATTTGGGTATCGGGACAAATCGGATCAGCAGCAGCCGCTTTAAACTGCCGCCTGAACACACACACACTACCACCCGATTTGTTCGACCGCTGCCATGACAGGCTGCTCCGTCCGGAGCCTAGAGTGGGATTGGGACAGGCGCTTTTGCCCATTGCCCATGCCGCTCAAGATATTTCGGACGGGCTGGCACAAGACCTCGGTCACATTTTGACCGCGTCATCGGTCGGAGCGGAAATTTCGGCAAATGCGCTGCCGGTTTTAGAAGAATTGAAAAACGTCTTACCGCACGAAAGCTGGCTCTCCTGCGCACTGGCAGGCGGCGATGATTACGAACTGGTTTTCACCGCCCCCGAATGCCGGCGCAGCGAGATTCAGACAATAGCCGGACAATGTGGCGTAGCAGTAACGCCCATCGGGAAAATAAATAATACAGGTCGTCTGAAAATAATAGATTCCAATGGCGGCGAATTAAAACTGACTTCATTAGGATTTGATCACTTTGGCTGAATTTAAACCTACTTTCGACTGGTTGAAGCAGCGCCCGTTATGCCTGTTGGCATTCGGATTCGGCAGCGGCCTCGCGCCCGTCGCACCCGGCACATTCGGAACGATGGCGGCGCTGCCGATAGCATTTCTCTTGGTTTTAATCGGTATCGACGGCTGGATTCTGGCTTTTTTGTGTGTCGCCCTGTTTATGTGGGGCATCCGCATTTGCAACCACACCGAAAAGGCGCTCGGCATCCAAGACTACGGCGGTATCGTTTGGGACGAAATGGTAGCGATGCTTCTGATTCTGGCTTTTGCGCCGTTTAAATGGAATTGGTGGCTGGCGGCATTTATTCTGTTCCGCCTGTTTGATTCCATCAAACCTTGGCCGATCAAATGGTTTGACCGGCATGTGCACGGCGGATTCGGCATCATGTTGGACGACATCATCGCCGCCATCATGACCTTGATAGTTTTAGGCATTGCCGCCTGGATTATCTGATTTTTTCAACACACTTATTCGAAGCCATAAGACTTCAAACGCATCGAAAACATCGGTGCAAACAAAAAACACTATTACGGGACAACAAAAATGAACGAAATCGAAATCAATGTTCAACCACGCTACGTTGCGGGTCAAAGCGATGTTTATCGCGACCGCTATGCCTTCAACTATGTGATTACCATCTGCAACCGCAGCAACGATGTCATCACGCTGCGCCAGCGTTTCTGGGAAATCACCGACGGACACGGCGCGACCGAGCCGGTAGGCCATTCCGGTCTGATTGAAGAACAGCCGGTCCTCTATCCGGGCGAGGCGTATGAATACAACAGCGGCTCCCAACTCTGCACCCCATGGGGCAGCATCGAAGGCGCATACGAGTTTGAAGACAGCATCGGCGAACGCTTTATCGTCGGCGTGCCGAAGCTGGAATTCAAAGCAGGCTTCACCCTGCAATAAACACCGAGCAAAAACAATACAGATCGGGAAAACCAAAGGTCGTCTGAAAGATTAAGGGGCTTTCAGACGACCTTTTTTATAGTGGATTAACTTTAAACCAGTACGGCGTTACCTCTCCTTACCCTGATTTAAATTTAATCCACTATACCGAAGCAATGCCGCGTCGAGTCTTATTGGAAACGCCCCCGCTTCACCTGCATCTGCCCTTTGCCCAACTGCGCCGCCAAGCCGTGATTGCGCAAAGCGTGAGTGAGCGCGATGGCGAGTCCATCGGCGGCGTCCGATTGCGGCGTACCCGACAGTGACAGCATCTGCACCACCATATGCTGCACCTGCTCTTTCGCCGCCTTGCCCTTCCCGACCACCGCCTGCTTGACCTGCAACGCCGTATATTCAAACACAGGCAAACCTTCCATCACCAACACCGCCAATGCCGCCCCGCGCGCCTGTCCCAGCATCAGCGTAGCCGCCGGATTCACATTGACAAACACCTGCTCCACCGCCGCCTGATGCGGGCGGTATTGCTGCACAATCTCCCTGATATGCCGCGCGATCACGGCGATACGCTCCGCCAACGGCGCATTCGGCGGCGTTTTGATACAGCCTGAAGCCACATAAAAATGTTCCCTGCCGCATACGTCGATGATGCCGAAACCGGTCACCCGACTGCCGGGGTCTATCCCCAAAATGCGGACGCTTTTTTGCACAGTCATCTCAGTTTCTTATTCCCATATCGTCAATCAACCTCCCGTCTTCTCCAGCATAAAAGGTCGTCTGAAAACCGATTTTCAGGCTTTCAGACGACCTTTGCCTTCTTTTTACGCCTTATTTTTTAAACATATTTTTAATAATGCCCATCACGCTGCGGGAAATGGCGTTGGTCACTTGGCGGTTGATTTGGCTGCCGATGGCGTCGGCGACGTTGTAGCCCAAGCCCTGTCCTGACTTTTTACGTCCGCCGCTCAAGCCGCCGAGCAGTCCGCCGAGTATGCCGGGGTCGGCATTGGCGGCTTCTTTTTCAGCGGCTTTTTGCGCTTTTTCCTGCTCTTTTGCCGCAGCTGCCGCCTCTTTCTCCGCCGCTGCCTGACTGTCGGCTTCGGCTAAAGCTTCAAAAGCGGAATAATTGTCCACCATGTCTTTATAGATCGGATACAAATCATCGTTTTGGAACAAGCGGTTGCGCTCTTCTGCGGCAAGCGGGGTCAAGGAAGATTGCGGCGGCAGGACGAGCGCGCGTTCTACCGGCTCGGGCATACCTTTTTCGTCGAGGAAGGAAACGAGCGCTTCGCCGACGCCCAGTTCGGCAATCGCTTCGGCAACTTTGATATTCGGGTTGCTGCGGAAGGTTTCGGCCGCGGCTTTAACCGCTTTTTGGTCGCGCGGCGTGAAGGCGCGCAGGGCGTGTTGCACGCGGTTGCCGAGCTGTCCGAGGATGGTGTCGGGTAAATCGAGCGGGTTTTGGGTCACGAAATACACACCCACGCCTTTGGAACGGATCAGGCGCACGACTTGCTCAACCTGCTCCACCAGCGCATTGGCGGCGTTGTCGAACATCAAATGCGCTTCGTCGAAGAACATCACGAATTTCGGTTTGTCCAAATCGCCGACTTCGGGCAGGGTTTCAAACAACTCCGCCAACATCCACAGTAAAAACGCGCTGTACATACGCGGCGAGCGCATCAGTTTTTCCGAATTGAGGACATTGATGACGCCTTTGCCGTTGTCGGTCTGCATCCAATCTTGCAGGTTGAGCGACGGCTCGCCGAAGAATTTTTCCGCACCTTCGTTCTCCAGCGTCAAAAGCTGACGCTGAATCGCGCCGATACTGGCGGCGGAGACGTTGCCGTATTGCGTGCGGTATTCCGAAGCGTGGTCGGAAACGTGTTTCAGCATACTGCGCAAGTCTTTCAAATCCAGAATGTGCCAGCCTTTGTCGTCGGCGACTTTAAACACAAGGTTCAGTAAGCCTTCCTGCGTATCGTTCAGGTTCATCAAACGCGCCAGCAGCAGCGGCCCCATTTCCGAAACGGTTACGCGCACCGGAATGCCGGTTTCGCCGTAAACATCCCAAAAGCGCACGGGAAAACTTTGCAGCCATTGTTCGCCCAAGCCAAACTCGGCAATGCGTTCGCCCACTTTGCCGCTGGCGGCACCCGCTTGCGCGATGCCCGACAAATCGCCTTTGACGTCAACCAAAAATACGGGAACGCCCTCGCTGCTGAAGGCTTCCGCCATACGGCGCAGGGTCACGGTTTTACCCGTACCGGTCGCACCGGCGATCAAGCCGTGGCGGTTCGCCATTTTGCCTTGGATTTCAAGTATCTTATCGCCCGTGCGCGCGATGGAGAATGTCGTCATGAAGGTTTCCTTTGATTGGATGGTTTATATCGGTATAGAAACGGCGCGTCCAAGTGTTCGGCGCAAACCGTCTGTCAAACTGACGCCATTCTACCGTTTTGCAGGGGATAGCTTCAACCCGCAGCAAACCGACGCCCCCCCAAACCACCGCGGGCGAAGCCCACGCTACACAACGCTACTTCGCCCGCCCATTGCCATACATCAAAAGGTCGTCTGAAAAAAGCCGTTTCCCGCTTTTCAGACGACCCCGCCGCCGCGAAAAGCGTATACTTTCCCTATCGCAACCAAGGAGCCGAATCATGAAAATCCTGCCCGTCCTGACCGCCGCGCTGCTCTTGTGTGCCTGCGCCGCCGACCGCGAAACCGAAGCCCTGAAAAACAGCCTGTCCGAAGCGCAAACCGCCGTGCGCCTTTCCGCCGAAAACACCAAGCGGCTGGAAGACACCTATTCCGACATCTACTTCCACCTCGACAGCCTGACCGTCGAAAGCTTCAAAAAACGCGTCGCCAACGGAGACACCGTTTACGCCTACATCGGCCGCCCGAGCTGCGGCGACTGCAACGCCTTCGAACCCATGTTCAAACGCTACATCGCCAGCCGCAACCTGAACGGCAAAATCTACTTCGTCAATGTCCACAGCCTGCACCAAGACAAAGAAGCATGGACCGCGTTCCGCCAACAATACAAACTCGGCGGCACGCCCGTCCTAGCGAAATACAGCAAAGGCAAACAAGTCAACAAGCTCGATTTGGAAGAAAACGGCGGCAAAATCAGCGCCGAAGACTTGGAGAAATGGCTGGACACAAACGGCTTGCGATAAGCTGCCCGTTTGGGATTGCACCGTTTGAGGGTTAGAGGTTTTGCGGAGTGATGAAAAGAGGTCGTCTGAAAATGGGATTTTGGTTTCAGACGACCTTTTATTACATCAACAATCTTGTCCCTTCCCCCGTCCCACGGGGGAAGGGTAGGATGGGGGTGGCTTCGCGGCTTTAGGCAAAATCAAACTGGTGCAGCCCATAGAGCCACCCTCTCCCCAACCCTCTCCCGCCGGACGGGAGAGGGAGCAGGTTGCGCGTAGAGACATAGATTTCTGTCGCACTACCGTCATTCCCGCGCAGGCGGGAATCTACTTTTAAATCTCGGCAACTGTTTTTCAAACATCAGTTTCTTAGAATTTACGATGGATTCCCGCCTGCGCGGGAATGACGGCGGAGGGGAGTTTGGCGTGATTTGTTTATAATAAGAGGTCGTCTGAAAACCTTAAAATCAAATCAGGTTTTCAGACGACCTCGTTTATTCAATCAACGCAAGCTTGGGGTAACTCAAGTAGCGTGGGCTTTGCCCACGAAATGAATAAAAACACAGCTATCCTTCGAATTAACATACGCCAAGTCTCGTGGGCAAAGCCCACGCTACTCGTGGCTGCAACGGCAACTTGTCCCTTCCCCCGTCTGGCGGGGGAAGGTTAGGATGG
>NZ_KV838110.1:115137-116006 GCF_001838645.1 Neisseria sp. HMSC70E02
CCCTCTCCCGCCGGACGGGAGAGGGGGCAGGCTGCACGTCTCGGCATAAATTTCTGTCCGACTACCGTCATTCCCGCCCCCGCCTACGCGAGGACAGGCTACGACATGAATCTACCTTTAAATCTCGGCAACTGTTTTTCAAACATCTGTTTCTTAGAATTTCCGATGGATTCCCGCCTGCGCGGGAATGACGGCGGCGGGATATTTGGTATGGTCTGTTCGTAAGAAGAGGTCGTCTGAAAAGAGAATTTCGGTTTCAGACGACCTCGTTTATTCAACCAACGCAAGCTTGGAATAACTCAAGTAGCGTGGGCTTTGCCCACGAATGAATAAAAATACAGCTATCCTTCGAATTAACATACGGCAAGTTTCGCGGGCAAAGCCCACGCTACTCGTTGCTGCAACGGCAACTTGTTCCTTCCCCCGCCTGGCGGGGGAAGGTTAGGATGGGGGTGGCTTCGTGGCTTTAGGCAAAATCAAATTGGTGCAGCCCGTAAAGCCAACCCTCTCCCCACCCCTCTTCCGCCGGACGGGAGAGGGGGCAGGCTGTACGTCGTTGTATCAATTTCTGCCTGACTACCGTCATTCCCGCGTAGGCGGGAATCCACTTTTAAATCTCGGCAACTGTTTTTCAAACATCTGTTTTTTAGAATTTCCGATGGATTCCCGCCTACGCGGGAATGACGGCGATGGGGTGTTTGGCGTGGTCTTATTATGAGGAAAGGTCGTCTGAAACCAAGTTTTCGGTTTCAGACGACCTCTTGCCGTATCAGCAACCTTATTCCTTCCCCCTTCTGGCGGGGGAAGGTTAGGATGGGGGTGGCTCCGCAGCTTGGGGAAAAATCAAATTCGTGCAGCCCATAGAGCCA
>NZ_KV838110.1:116106-123909 GCF_001838645.1 Neisseria sp. HMSC70E02
CATAGAGCCACCCTCTCCCCAACCCTCTCCCGCCAGACGGGAGAGGGGGCATGCTGCAAGTCGCAGCATAAATTTCTGCCCAACTACCGTCATTCCCGCGCAGGCGGGAATCTACTTTTAAATCTCGGCAACTGTTTTTCAAACATCAGTTTCTTAGAATTTCCGATGAATTCCCGTCGTAACCTGTCCTCGCGTAGGCAGGGGCGGGAATGACGGCGATAGGATGTTTAACGTAGTGTGTTCATAAGAAAAGGTCGTCTGAAAACCTTGGAATCGGGTTTTCAGACGACCTTTTGTCTTGGTTTCTAAATGTTATTTCTTCAATTCCGCCAAAATCTCATCAACGGTTTTCTTCGCGTCGCCGAAGCACATCACGCTGTTTTCGTTGAAGAACAGCGGGTTTTGTACGCCTGCGTAGCCGGTGTTCATTGAGCGTTTGAAGACGACGACTTCTTTTGCCTTCCACACTTCCAACACTGGCATGCCGGCAATCGGGCTGTTCGGGTCGGTTTGGGCGGCGGGGTTGACGGTGTCGTTCGCGCCGATAACCAGCACTACGTCGGTTTCGGGGAAGTCGTCGTTGATTTCGTCCATTTCCAAAACGATGTCGTAGGGGACTTTGGCTTCGGCGAGCAGTACGTTCATATGACCGGGCAGGCGGCCGGCGACGGGGTGGATGCCGAAGCGTACTTCGGTGCCGTTTTTACGCAAAAGCTCGGTGATTTCGGCAACGGGGTATTGTGCCTGCGCCACTGCCATACCGTAGCCCGGGGTAATGATGACGCTGCTTGCGTTGCGCAGCATTTCGGCGACTTCGGCGGGTTTGGCTTCGCGGTATTCGCCGACTTCTTGGCTGCCTGAGGCTGCGGCGGAACCGTCGGTACCGAAGCCGCCTGCAATCACGGAGATGAAGGAGCGGTTCATGGCTTTACACATGATGTAGGACAGAATCGCGCCGCTGGAGCCGACGAGTGCGCCGGTGACGATAAGCAGGTCGTTGGAGAGCATGAAGCCTGCCGCTGCGGCCGCCCAGCCTGAGTAGGAGTTCAGCATGGACACGACTACGGGCATATCCGCGCCGCCGATGGAGGCGACCAAGTGCCAGCCGAATGCGAGGGCGATCAGGGTCATCAGGATCAGGATGAAGCCGCTGCCGTCAACGGATACGAACACCAGCATCAGGATAAAGGATAAAACCAATGCGGCGAGGTTGAGCTTGTGTTTGGCGGGCAGTTGCAGCGGTGCACTGCTGATTTTGCCGTTGAGCTTGCCGAACGCGACCAGCGAACCGGTAAAGGTTACTGCGCCGATGAAGATGCCCAAATACACTTCGACCAGATGGATGGTGTGCATATCGTGCGAAACGTTGCCCGGCTCGATATAGCTGTTGAAACCGACCAAAACGGCCGCCAAGCCGACGAAGCTGTGCAGAAGTGCAATCAGTTCGGGCATTTCGGTCATTTCTACTTTTTTGGCTTTGTAGATGCCGACGGCGGCGCCGATGAGCATGGCGATGATGATCCAGCCGAGTCCGTGGGTGTTTTCGGAAAACACGGTAACGAACAAGGCGACCGTCATCCCCGCTACGCCGGAATAACAGCCCTGCTTGGCGGTTTCCTGCTTGGACAGCCCCGCCAGCGAGAAGATGAACAGTATCGCGGCTACGATGTACGCCGCTGTAACGAGTCCTGAAGACATGGTGATTCTCCAATTATTTGTGAAAGTAACTGTGTTTTTTAATCGGGTCGTCTGAAAGGGTTTGATGGCGGATTCGCTTAACCGTCAACCATTTGAGAATGACGGTTCGGGTATTTTTATTTCATCCGCATCACTCCGTTGCTGCTGCGTTTTCAGACGACCTCTGTATCGGGTTTCCTATCCGCCGCCGAATTGTGCCAAAAACTCTTCTTCGGTCAGCTTGGGCGTGTCGTTTGCCAGTTCGTAGTACGGGGCTTTGGCGTCGATGAAAATCTGCTCTTCCAATTTGAAATCGGCGTTGTCGGCAAACAGTCCGGCGAAGACGAAATAGCTGTCGTTCGGCAGGAAATGGTAGAACAGGTGGGTACCGCAGTTTTTGCAGAACGCACGTTCCGCCCATTCGGACGAATGGTAGCGGGCGATGTTTTCACCGCCGTCGATTTTAGGCGGCTTGGCGGCAATCAGCGAAAACGTCGCGCCGCTGCCCCAAATGCGGCACATCCCGCAATGGCAGGCGTGGACGTGTTTGTCGTGTTCTACTTCTAAAGATACGTTGCCGCACAGGCATTTTGCTTTCATGGTCGAAATCCTCATATTCGAAAACTGACTTCCAAGTCGTCTGAAAACCCGCTGCATTCGTTTTAGCGAAACTCGCTGAGTTCGTTTTCAGACGACCCCGCTGTCAGACAGCGGCTACAAACAGCCCGATGGTGCAGACAAATCCGCCCGTCCACATTGCCGAACGCAGGCTCGGTTTGTCTTTCAGATAGCTGAAAATATAAGCAATGCGAAAGGCGATGAACGATATGGCCAAAAGGTTGATGGTCGCTTGCGCGGCGTTGCCTGTGGCGTGTGCCACCAAAACGGCGGCGGCAAACGGGGCAAACACTTCAAAACCGTTTTGCTGCGCGGCATTGGCACGCGCCGACAAGCCTTGCGTGCGGGCGAGGAAATCGCGCGGATTTCGGTTGTCCGACGGCTGAAAACCGCCCTGCGCTTTGGCGATGAAGGAACAAAACAGCGGCAGCAGCGATGCAATCAGGATGCACCAATAGGCTAAAGTCATGCTTTTACCCTTTCCTAAACATATTCAACATCCGGCGTGTTACGAAGAAGCCGCCGAAGATGTTGATGCTGGCAATCAGGATGGCGATGAAGGCAAGCAGGGTAACGAAGCCGTTGCCTTGGCTGATTTGCAGCAGCGCGCCGACAACGATGATGCCGGAAATGGCGTTGGTCACGGACATCAGCGGGGTATGCAGCGAGTGGCTGACGTTCCAGACGACGTAGTAGCCGATGACGCAGGCGAGGACGAACACGATAAAGTGGTTCAAAAATGCTGTGGGCGCGACCGCGCCGACCCACAGTACCAATACGGCGGCGATGACGGCGGGCGCGAGTTTTTTCCACAGGGGAACGGGTTTCGGCTCAGGCTTGGCGGCAGGCGCGGCTTTTTCAGACGACGTTTGTTGCGGCTGGGCGGAAACCTGAATCGGCGGAGGCGGGAAGGTGATTTCGCCGTCGCGGGTAACGGTCATGTTGCGGATAATCACGTCTTCGAAGTCCAACGTGATTTCGCCGTCTTTGTTCGGGCTTAACAGCTTGGTCAGGTTGACCAAGTTGGTGGCGTAAAGCTGGGAAGACTGTCCGGCAAGGCGGTTTGCCATGTCGGTGTAGCCGATGATTTTTACGCCGTTGTCCGTTACGAACAATTCGCCCGGTTTGGTCAGTTCGCAGTTGCCGCCGGTCGCCGCCGCCAAATCGACGATGACGGAGCCGGATTTCATGCTTTCCACCATTTCTTTGGTAATCAGTTTGGGCGCGGGTTTGCCCGGAATGGCAGCGGTAGTGATGATGATGTCCACTTCTTTTGCCTGCTCGGCAAAGAGCTTCATCTCGGCGGCGATAAATTCGTCGCTCATCACTTTGGCGTAGCCGTCGCCGCTGCCGCCCGATTCTTGCGGGAAGTCGAGTTTCAGGAACTTGCCGCCCATCGATTCGATTTGTTCCGCCACTTCCAAGCGGGTATCGAATGCGCGCACCACTGCGCCGAGCGAGTTTGCTGTACCAATTGCCGCCAAACCTGCCACACCGGCACCAATCACCAAAACCTGAGCGGGCGGCACTTTGCCGGCGGCGGTGATTTGACCGGTGAAGAAACGGCCAAAGGCGTTGGCGGCTTCAATCACGGCGCGGTAGCCGCTGATGTTTGCCATCGAAGACAAAGCGTCCAAAGCCTGTGCGCGGGAAATGCGGGGAACCATGTCCATCGCCAGCGCGTTGACTTTCTTGGCACGCAAGGCTTCAACCAAAGCCTCGTTTTGGCGCGGCCACAAGAAGCTGACGATGGTTTGCCCTTCTTTGAGCAGCGGCAGCTCGCCTTCGGACGGCGCATTGACTTTGTAAAGCAAAGGGCATGCCCAAACCGTTGCTTTGTCGGCAACGGTCGCGCCTGCTGCTTGATAAGCCGCATCATCCAAACTTGCCGCCAAACCTGCGCCGCTTTCGACAACGGTTTCAAAGCCCAGTTTGCTCAACAGGGCAACGGTGGCAGGCGTACAGGCGACGCGGGTTTCGCCGGATAATGACTCGCGTGGGATACCGATTTTCATCTCTGAATCCTTTTTGGGTTGTCTGTATATAAATGTTAATATATTTCGGATAATCCCCTTATAGCGAATTTTCAGTGGACTGGCAATAGTTAAGCCGACAATTCGACATTTCATCCCTGTATTGCCTTACAAATACTGCCGTCTGCGTTTAAAATCATTTTCCAAACATACGGTTTGACCGCCGTAACATTCTCCGCTGTTTCACTATATAATCCGCATTTTTTGAGCCACCGCCATGCCGCACGCCCTCGTCCTCCAATTTCCCTCCGCCGAAGCCCTGCCTTCCGCCCTCCTTGCCCGCCTGCCCGAGCCTGATTACGCCGATGAAAAGCGTATGCGTTTTATTGTTGAGGAAGGGTTTTCTTTAAGCGAGGCGGACACGGCGTTACTGAGCAGCCGTCAAATCGACCACGCCGTGTTGCCCGATATGGCGTTCGGCGAACTCGGGCTGATTGTCAGCGATATGGATTCGACGCTGATTACCATTGAATGCGTCGATGAAATTGCGGCGGGCGTCGGTTTGAAAGACCGCGTGGCGGAAATTACCGAACGCTCGATGCGCGGCGAATTGGATTTCGAGCAGTCTTTGCGCAGCCGCGTCGCTCTGTTGGCGGGATTGGACGAACGGGTTTTGGCGGAAGTTTATGAAAACGTTTTGCGGCTCTCGCCCGGTGCGGAATTTTTATTGGACGAATGCAAGGCACACGGCGTGAAATTCATGCTAGTGTCAGGCGGATTCACGTTTTTCACCGAAAGGCTGCAACAACGCCTCGGCTTCGAATACCAACACGCCAATGTTTTGGAAATTGAAAACGGCAAGCTGACAGGTCGTCTGAAAGGCAGAATCATCGACGCGCAGGCAAAAGCGAATTTATTGCGCGAATACCGCGACCGCCTCGGATTGCAGCCGCATCAGGTGTTGGCGATGGGCGACGGTGCGAACGATATTCCGATGCTCAAAGAAGCCGGCATAGGCGTGGCTTACCACGCCAAACCGAAAGCGCAGGCAGTCGCCGATGCCTGCATCAACTTCGGCGGATTGGAACGTGTCAGGGGGTGGTTTAAATAAACTGCCTGTATCGTTTGTCAGGGGTTTCCCTGTAAAGCAAAGGTCGTCTGAAAATTTTTTAGACGACCTTTTTGCTGTTTGAAATATCGTAATGACTGCGAACGGAACACCAAAGGGAACGCAGTAACAACACGCCAAAACGGGTTTGCAACCCGCTCCCGAACACAGCCCTCTTTATCCCCGTAACAGCCTTATCCCTTCTTCCTACCAAACGGAACAATAGGCAATTAATCAACACGGTTATTACCGTTCTTAAAATAATTTGGCTATGCACTGAAAATATTGACTTAAATTAAACAAAATCGTTTTCTTGTTCACAAACTACCTGACATTCTTTATACTACTAAAGTAGTATTTAACTACAACCTATGAACTAAACCAATAAAAGGAGCCCTAAGGATGAAACATCAGTTACTCCTTCTGCCGCTTGCCGTAGCTGTATCCCAAGCTTGGGCAGATACAAACCCCGTTCCCGAAGAGACTGTTACCCTTTCCCCTGTCACCGTCACCGGCACACAACAACAAAAAGCCAATAGCGTTACTTTCAACCCCAAAGCTGCTTTGCAACCCCTCCCTGCCGGAGACGGGGCAGACCTTTTACAGTCTGTCTCCAACATGAGCATCATCCGCAAAGGTGGTAGCTCGGGCGATCCATTGTTCCGCGGTTTGGGCGGTTCGCGCCTGTCGATTAACGCAGACGACCAGTTTATTTACGGCGGCTGCAGTATGCGTATGGACCCGCCGACTGCCTACATCCACCCGAATTCTTTCGACAAAGTCGTCGTTACCAAAGGCCCGCAAACCGTAACCCAAGGCATGGGTTTGGTCAGCGGCTCGGTACAATTCATCCGCAAAGACCCTGATTTCAGCGAAAAACCCTACAACATCAACGCCTCCCTGACCGCAGGCAGCAACGACCGTCGCGACGGTTCGCTTGAAGCCGAATTCGGCGGCAAATACGGCTACGTCCGCAGCAATATTTCCCATAACGAAGCCGGCAACTACAAAGACGGCTCAGGCAAGAGCGTCCACTCCCATTTCAAACGCGACAGCCAAATGCTGCAACTGGGCATCACCCCGACCGAAAACACCACCATCGCCGGCACATACGAACGCAGCAGGGCCAAGGTCGCCTACGCCGACCGCATGATGGACGGCAGCAAATTCGACCGCGACGCATGGAACGTCCGCTTTACCCAACGCAACCTCACCCCTTGGTTCAGCGAACTCGAATTGCGCTACGGTGAAAGCGAAATCGATCACGTCATGGACACATACAGCCTGCGCACCATCCGCAATCCGGCAGGCAAACAGATTAAAAACGCCAACAACCCCAAACGCAACACCGACACGGGTCGTCTGAAAGCCACCTTCGATTGGGATAACCTCAACCTGCAAACCGGCGTAGATTATATGGACGACGTACACGTCGCCCGCATGGAGCGCGGCGGCGACGGCTATAGCCACAAGCCCTATATGCCCAACCAAAGTTTCAAACAATGGGGCGTTTTCACCGAAGCCGCTTGGCAGCAAACCGACAAACAACGTTGGGTAGCAGGCTTGCGCCACGACCGTGTCAAAGCACATTACGATTCCGCAGACGTAACCGATCCCGTTTTGAAACATCAGAAATTCAACTTGAATTCCGGTTTCTTACGTTGGGAACGTGATACGGATAACGGCTTGAAATACTACGCCGGATTCGGTATCGCCGAACGCTCGCCCGACTACTGGGAACGTCTGCGCGCCAAAAAGAAAATCATCCATCCCGAACAAAACCGCCAAATCGATGCGGGCATCATCTGGAAACGTCCCAACCTCCATGCCTCCGTATCCGTATTCGGCAGCGATGTCAAAAACTTCATCATACTCGAACGCCAAGGCACGGATTTAGGCGTACGCAACGTTAAAGCCTCGCGTTTCGGCGGCGAAGCCGAAGTCAAATGGACGTTTGCACCCAATTGGGAAATCGGCAGCAGCCTCGCCTACACCCACGGCAAAAACCGTACCGACGGCAAGCCTTTGGCGCAAACCCCGCCGCTCGAGTGGAACAACACCCTCGCCTTCGACAACGGCAAATTCAGCGCAGGCGCGTTATGGCGCGTCGTGGCCAAACAAAACCGTTACAGCAAAGGTCAAGGCAATATCGTCGGACAGGACATCGGCGCCTCTTCCGGCTTCGGCGTACTCTCGCTCAATGCCGGCTGGAAATTCAGCAAATACGCCACCTTGCAGGCCGGTATAGACAACGTGTTCAACAAAACCTATGCCGAATTCGTCAGCAAAGGCGGCGACCCTTCAGCAGGCACGCAAACCTTACGCGTCAACGAACCCGGCCGTACCGCTTGGTTGAGGCTGCAAGCGAAATTCTGATATTGAGTTGAGAAAGTGAAAGGTCGTCTGAAAAGTGAACTGCACCCCAAA
>NZ_KV838111.1:0-466 GCF_001838645.1 Neisseria sp. HMSC70E02
TCTTTATCGTTGTGTGGTATCAAAATGGGGATTGAAGCTTTCGCACTTCAAAACCATACGGCGAAGTTGCCTGCGGCAAGCCCGAACTGTTTCTGAATCAATCCCTTATAAAATGAGGTCGGTATCTTATCGTCCTTATGGCGGGCATTCAAACAATATCTGAATATTTCCTAGTTTACTATTTCTTTATGTATTGAATTCGCAACAGATACGCTTGCGCCCGATTTATGCGGTGGACACACGAAGCCTGCCTGCGGGTACGGCTTTTGTTATTCGCGGTGATAGGGATGGTTGTGGAGGATGGAGACGGCGCGGTAGAGCTGTTCGGTCAGCAGGACGCGCACCATACCGTGCGGGAGGGTGAGGACGGTGATGTTCATGGGTTTCCTTGGTCGGATGGGGTCGTCTGAAAGGTTTCAGACGACCTTCGTTTTGTATAGTCAATTAAAATCAAAATAGGACAGTA
>NZ_KV838112.1:0-31837 GCF_001838645.1 Neisseria sp. HMSC70E02
TTGGGGGCCAGTTCAGTTTTCAGACGACCTTTTTGTCTTTGCGTTGCGAAATAAAATCAGTTGCGGCGTCATTGCTGTGTAATGTGTAGTCCGGATATTTTTATCCGACGAATATTTGATGTTTCTGTTTTCTTTACGCGTTGTGGCAGATGGAGATGTCAGATTCAAGAATTCGACCTACGGCAGACTTCCTTTACGCGTTGTTGCAGATGGAGATGTCGGATTCAAGAATCTGACCTACGGCAGATTTGGTTGCTGAAACGGGAGGTCGTCTGAAAACTCGAATTTGAAGATAAGAAACCTTTAAATCTTGAGTATTCATTAAAACCTGTTCAGGTGGTTGCTATCAGCTGGGTTCTGTATGTTACAGGGCTTGGCTTTTTTCATTTCAAACGGCATTGTCCGCAGTAATCAGGAAAGATTAAAAGGAAAGGGGGGGGTAATTTTAACCGGCTTTCTAAGCGTTTCTTAAAAATCCATTGCATTTTCGCTCAATCCATTAACATTTAACCTTGTTGGAAATGCGGTTTGTTTGTTAGTATTAAGCCATTGCCGTTACGTCTGCATCACGGCGGCGACGGACAACCTCCAAGACGGACAACATCCAAATAGAAAGGACACATATCATGGCTAAATTATTGGTCGCTCCGGTATCCGCCGGTTTGGACGTGGCAGCAGCAAGCAAAGCCTTTGCCCAAGCTTTGGGCGCGCAAGTTTTCCAACCGCTCGACGCATCCGCCGAAACCCTGTTGGCGCAAGGCAAAAGCGACGACTGGTTTGACGCTGTGGTCGGCAAAGCCGTCGCACTCAATACCGACAAACTCGTTATCGAAGGTATCGCCCCCGATGCGGACAAACTCTTCCTCTCTGGCAAAAACGTCGAGCTGGCATTGTCTTTGGATGCAGGCGTAGTCTTGGCATTGCAATCTGATAGTGCTGACGCAGCCGAAGTGGCACACCGAATCAACCTTGCCAAACAGCTTTATACCAACGCACCGGGTCTTTTGGAAGGCTTCATTATTGAAGGCGCGGCAGCATCCGTAGGCGAAGAAGTCGCCCGCCTGACCGGACTGACATTCTACGGCTCAAGCAGCGCGCTCAAAGACGTATCTGCGTTGGCAAAACGCGAAGCCTCCCGCCTTTCTCCCGCCCAATTCCGTTACAACCTGATTGATTTTGCCCGCAAAGCCGATATGCGCATCGTCCTGCCTGAAGGTGCAGAACCGCGTACCGTCGCCGCAGCCGCCATCTGCCACGAAAAAGGCATTGCCCGCTGTGTCTTGCTTGCCAAACGCGAAGAAGTTGAAGCCGTTGCCAAAGAACGCGGCATCAGCCTGCCTGACTCATTGGAAATCATCGATCCCGCTACATTGGTCGAACAATACGTCGAGCCGATGTGCGAATTGCGCAAATCCAAAGGCCTGACGCCTGAAGACGCCCGCAAACAACTGCAAGACACCGTCGTCCTCGGCACCATGATGATGGCGCAAAACGACGTGGATGGCTTGGTATCCGGTGCCGTTCATACGACCGCCAACACCATCCGCCCCGCCTTGCAGTTGATTAAAACCGCACCGGGCGCCAGCCTCGTGTCCAGCGTATTCTTCATGCTGCTGCCCAACCAAGTCCTCGTCTTCGGCGACTGCGCGGTCAACCCGAACCCGACGCCCGAACAGCTTGCCGATATCGCCATCCAATCCGCCGATACCGCCAAAGCCTTCGGTATCCCGCCTAAAGTTGCCATGATTTCTTACTCTACCATCAACTCAGGCAGCGGCCCTGATGTCGATGCCGTGATTGAAGCGACCAAACTGGCGAAAGAAAAACGCCCGGACTTGGAAATCGACGGCCCGCTGCAATACGATGCGGCTACCGTGCCTGAAATCGGCAAAACCAAAGCCCCTGAAAGCACCGTCGCCGGTCAGGCAACCGTCCTGATCTTCCCAAGCCTCAACACCGGCAACTGCACCTACAAAGCCGTACAACGCAGCGCCAACGTCCTGAGCGTCGGCCCGCTGTTGCAAGGTTTGCGCAAACCGGTCAACGACCTCTCCCGCGGCGCACTGGTAGAAGACATCGTCTTCACCATCGCCCTGACAGCGGTTCAGGCAAAACAAATGGCAAACTGATTACTTGATTTTTTAAAGTAAACAAAGGTCGTCTGAAAACCTATCAATATCAATAAGGTTTTCAGACGACCTTTTTTCATTTTGGCATAGCCCAAACAGGTTAAACACAATTCCTTCGTCTGTCTCAATCTTCTTTTCAGCTTTCAAAACGCCGTCCGAAACTGCTTACTTCAAACCTCCGTCTCCCGCTTTTCAGACGACCTCCTGCCCGCTATAATACGCTTGCAAATTATTTGCATTATCATTTAATTCAGGAGAAACGCATGAGCACCCGTACCGAACACGACACCATGGGCAATGTCGAAGTCCCGTCCGAAGCCTATTGGGGCGCGCAGACCCAGCGCAGCCGCAACAATTTCAAAATCGGCGGCGAAACCCTGCCGCAGCCGCTGATTTATGCTTTGGCGCTGGTGAAAAAAGCCGCAGCCGCCACCAATGTTTCCCTCGGCAGGATTAAGCCCGAACAGGCGGATTTGATTACGCAGGCGGCGGACGACGTGTTGAACGGCAAGCTCGACGGGCAGTTTCCATTGGTAGTGTGGCAGACCGGCTCCGGCACACAGTCCAATATGAACATGAACGAAGTGCTGGCGAACCGCGCCAACGAAATCGCCGGTACGGGTTTGGCGGCGTACCAGCCCGTCCATCCCAACGACCATGTGAACCACGCGCAATCGACCAACGACGCGTTCCCGACCGCCATCCACGTCGCCGCCGCGATTGAAATCAACCGCCACCTTATTCCGGCGGTAAAAGCCCTGCGCGACACCTTGGACAAAAAAGCCAAAGAATTTGCCCCCATCGTCAAAATCGGCCGCACCCACTTGCAGGACGCGACGCCGCTGACTTTGGGACAAGAATTTTCCGGCTACGTTTCCCAGCTCGACCACGGCTTAGGTCGTCTGAACGACGCGCTCAAAGGTTTGTACGAACTCGCTTTGGGTGGCACGGCAGTCGGTACGGGTTTGAACAGCCATCCAGAATACGCCGAAAAAGCCGCCGCCAAACTCGCCGAACTGTCCGGCCTGCCGTTTGTCAGCGCGCCGAACAAATTTGAAGCCTTGGGCGGACGCGATGCCGCCGTTGCCGCTTCGGGCGCATTGAAAACGCTGGCGGCAAGCCTGAACAAAATCGCCAACGACATCCGCTGGTTGGCAAGCGGTCCGCGCTGCGGTTTGGGCGAAATCAAAATCCCCGAAAACGAGCCGGGTTCGTCCATCATGCCGGGCAAAGTCAACCCGACCCAATGCGAAGCAATGACCATGGTGTGCTGCCAAGTGTTCGGCAACGACGTTACCATCGGCATGGCGGGCGCGTCGGGCAATTTCGAGCTGAACGTCTATATGCCCGTCATCGCCTACAACCTCTTGCAATCCATCCGCCTGTTGGGCGACGCGTGCAACAGCTTCAACGAAAACTGCGCCGCCGGCATCGAACCCGTGCCGGAAAAAATCGACTATTTCCTGCACCATTCCCTGATGCTCGTTACCGCGCTGAACCGCAAAATCGGCTACGAAAACGCCGCTAAAGTCGCCAAAACCGCCTATAAAAACGATAAATCGCTGCGCGAAACCGCCGTTGAGTTGGGCTTGCTGACAGGCGAAGAGTTTGACGAACTGGTCGTCCCAGCCGATATGGTTCATCCGCGCTGATTAACGGTTTGAAATACGGCAAAGGTCGTCTGAAAATATTTCAGACGACCTTTTTTGATGTTTGAAACCGTCAAACGGCTTATTTGTCGTGGCGCACCATTTTCGGCGCGTAGCGTCCGGCGCGTTCTTTGAGGCGTTTGACCAGACCTTCGGTGGTGTTCGGTACGCCGTCGACACAGAAGGCTTGGTAGAGGACGGCACGCATCTCGTCGTTTTTGTTGAAGGTCGAGCCTATGGGTTTCCATTCGGCTTTGCGCGGCTCGATCCAGCGGCGGTTGACGGTGTCGCCGTAGCCGAACACTTTATAAGACGAGCGTTTGTCTTTGCCATAGGTGAAGGAAGAACGGGCGCAGAAGAGGCCTTCGACGGTCAGGTTGTCATGGCCTTTGTCGGAACGGACGTTGAGGATGTAGCGGATGCTGCCGTCCGGAGAGGGCATGATTTGCAGGCTGCTGAGGAGGATTTTGGGCTGTTTGCCGTAGTCTTCGCTGACGTAGAGGTCGAACCAGTCGCCGGATTGGGTGTCGGGCAGCGGCGGGAGCGCGGTTTTTTGTTCGGCGAACTCGCGGGCTGCGGCTTCTTCGGGGCTTTCTTTGTAGCGTGTGTTGAAGGGGGTATCTTTTTCGCTGAATCCGGCGGCGTTGACTGCCGTGGCGGCGAGGCAGAGGGTCAGGAGGGCGAGACGGCGCATGGTGTGCTCCAAAGTGAAAAACGGCTTTATTTTATGGGTTTGGCGGGGTGGGGTGCAAGTAAGTACGGTATAATTCATGTTAATCCTTTTAACGGAATATCGGAAACTATGAACGCACACACCTTAGACTTGAAGGGGCTCAGATGCCCTTTGCCGATTTTGAAAACCAAAAAAGCCTTGGCGCAAATGGAGGCGGGCGAAGTCCTGACCGTGTTGGCGACCGACGGCGGCGCGCCCGGCGATTTTGAGGCGTTTTGCCGTCAGACCGGACATGTCTTGCTCGAATCGCGCGAAGAAGACGGCGTGTTCACGCTGGTCGTGAAACACAAATAGAGGTCGTCTGAAAATGGCGAAACGTCCGATTTCAAGGCTTTTGACGCTTGCTGTTTTGTCTGCTTTATTGGCGGCGTGCGGCAGGGAGGAAGTGCCGCCCGAGCAGATGGCGGATCGTGCGAACGCGGCAGCGGAATTGTTCCGTCAAGGCTGCGTCGCTTTTGACGGGGCTGCCGATAAAGTGCGCTCTTTTGCCGATAATGAAAAGCTGGCGGTATTGAACGCGGAAGAAATCGGCAGGCTGCCCGCAGGTTTCATCGAGCCGGATGCGCTTGCCGTTTGGAAGAAAACGCAGGACGGCGCGGATTATTATTTGAGCCTGACCGGCGACAGTTGCAGCGTGAAGACGGCGCGGGCGGACGAAAACTTGATACGCAAGCAGTTTATGGTGTTGGTGGAAAACCCGCCGAAGGGTCTGAACAACGAATTGCGCACCGATCAAGCCTCCGAATCGCCGATAGCGATCCGTCAGCTTTCTTATGCGTGGCGCGCTTCGGGCAGCCCGGAAGAAACCCTGCTGACCGTCAAAACCACCCCGTCCGACCAGTTGCCCGTGCAGGCGGTGTTTTACCTGACGCATCAGTCCTACAACGGCAAGCCTGTCCTTGTGCAATAGCCTTTTCAGACGAGCTTAGCGACTGTCGCCATTCAATAGTTTCCGTGTCTTTTTATCTCCAAATCGGCATCTTCCGCTTTGTGAACAAAAATTCACTGGGAAAATTAAATGTTGACAGCCCCTAGGAAACATCAAGGGGTCGTCTGAAACCCAAAAATCTAAAAAGGAACACCCATGCAAACCCTGACCATAATCCGCCCCGACGATATGCACCTGCACCTGCGCGACGGCGATGCGCTCCAAGCCGTTGCCCCCTATACCGCCCGCCAGATGGGGCGCGCCGTCATCATGCCCAACCTCAAGCCGCCCGTCGTCAGCGTTGCCGACGCGCTTGCCTACAAAGCGCGCATCATGGCGGCCTTGCCCGAAGGCAGCGCGTTTACGCCTTTGATGACGCTCTACCTGACCGACCAAGCCACACCCGAGCTGGTGCGCGAAGCCAAAGCCGCCGGCATCGTCGCCTTCAAACTCTACCCCGCAGGCGCAACGACCAATTCCGATTCGGGCGTAACCGACCTGTTCAAACTCATTCCCGTTTTGGAAGAAATGGCAAAACAGGGCATCCTGTTCCTCGTTCACGGCGAAGTAACCGACCCCGAAATCGACATCTTCGACCGCGAAGCCGCCTTTATCGGGCGCGTGATGAAACCCGTTTTGGCACAAGTGCCAAATCTCAAAGTCGTGTTCGAACACATCACCACCGCCGAAGCCGCCCGCCTGGTTTTGGAAGCAGGCGACAACGTTGCCGCCTCCGTGACCCCGCAACACCTCCTGCTCAACCGTAACGACCTCTTGGTCGGCGGCGTGCGCCCCCATCATTTCTGCCTGCCCGTACTCAAACGCGAGACCCACCGTCAGGCATTGGTTGCCGCCGTTACCGGCGAGAAGGCGCACAAATTCTTCCTCGGTACCGACTCCGCGCCGCACGCCAAATCCGCCAAAGAAAACGCCTGCGGCTGCGCCGGCATGTTCAGCGCCATGACCGCCATCGAGCTTTACGCCGAAGTGTTTGAAAAAGCAGGCGCATTGGACAAACTCGAAGCCTTCGCTTCGAAAAACGGCGCAAGGTTCTACGGCATTCCCGAAAACACCGACACGATTACCCTCGTCAAACAAAGCCAAACCGTTCCCGCAAGCGTCCCATACGGCGACGGCGAACTCGTCCCGATGCGTGCCGGCGGCGAGATAGGCTGGACAGTCAAATATTGAGCCGCACACCATGACCGCATGAAAATGCCTGCCCGAAAAGGGGCAGGCATTTTGGTTTGATGCAGGAGCGGATAAAGGGCATCCTGAGGCTGTTTCTTAAACCACTTATGTTCTGCAAGAAGACAGCGGCTTGATTGCGTTTGATATCGTCTAAAAAAGGTCGTCTGAAAACAGGTTGGCGCAAAATCCGCCATACCCGTTTTCAGACGACCTTTTTGTTTTTTTTTAAATTTTAAACATCAATCTTTCAACAAAGCCCCCGCCAGCCAAATATTGAACGTTACACCGACCGTGACCGTAATGCCGAAGGCGGCGACGGCGGGCGTGCCGCTTAGGGCGAGCAGGGCGAAGGAGATGGCGGTAGTGGCGGCGGCGAGCAGCATCCCGCCCAGCCGCGCGGGTGCGCTGTGTCGCGCGGTGAGGGCATAGACGGCGTAATCGACGCCGATGGCGGACACCAAAAGCAGGCCGAACATGGCGAACAGGCTGACGGGGATGCCTGCCAGACCGAGTACGGCGACGGTGCAGACAGCGGCGGCAAGCGGTACGGCAAGGATTTTGGTGCCGCGCTTCATGCCGAACATACGCCATAAAACCAGCCATGCCAGCGCGTAGGATGCCAGTTTCAACCACGCCGCCTGATTGCGCGTATGGTGGAAAAGGTCGTTCAGGTGGGCGCGTTTGTCCGCCCAATGTACGCCCGCTACGCTTTGCGCGGCGGAGCGGACGGCGGTGTCGTCGGTCATGCCGTTCAGGCGCACGATGGCGGCAAAACGGCCTTTTTCGACCTCACCCAAATACAGCGGCCGCCAGGCTTCCGCCAAATCGGTTTTCAGCGCGTCGGCAAGCGTCAGCGGCGGCGCATCGGCGGCTTGCAGCAGCGCGTTGCGTAGGGTTTTGTGCGGAATGCCGATATCGACGAGCGGTTGGCGGCTTTCGGGCAGCTTGGACAGTTCGCGCAGGCGGTTTTGCAGTTTTTTCTGTTCGGATACGGGCATCAGGAGCTGGTCGGGAGATTGGAAGCTGACGAGCTTGCCTTGCGCGACGAGGGGTTGCAGCGCGCGGCCGAGTTCGGCGGTTTTCATCAATAAAGCGTCTTCGCTCGGCGCTTCGGCAACCAAGTATTTGCCGCCGAAATCCGCGCCGCTCAACTGTCCGATGCGTTGCACTTCCGCCAGCATTTCAGACGGCATGTTGACCCACTGGCGGATGTCGTCGCGCCAGTCGCTGCGCCACAGCCCGACCGCCAGCAACACGCCGCCGACCATCAGCCAGCCGCGTTTGTGCAGACGGATTTTCAGACGACCCGACAGCGCGTAGAGCCGTTCGGTCAGCGCGGCAAACGGCACGGTTTTGGCGCGGTAACGCTGAAACAGCGGCGGCAGCCACAACACCGTCGCGCCAAACGCGCCCGCCAGCGCAAACCCTGAAAACACGGCGGTCTGCCGCAATACGGGCAGCGGCGTGAACCACAAGAGCGCGTAGCCCAATACCGTAATCAGCAGGCTGACGGTAAAGCTCGGCAAAACATGTTTCATGGCGGGTTCTGCCTGCCAGACGGGGTCGTCTGAAAAAGCCGTTTTGCCGTTTTTCGCCCGTGTGCCGAATACCGAAGGCGCGAGCCAGTGCAGCGGGAAATCCACCAACATCCCGACCAAACTCGTGCCGATAACGATGGTCAGGATATGCACTTCGCCGAAGAACAGCAAAGCCGCCGCCAGACCGGTCAGCATCCCCGCTGCCAAAGGCAGCGTCAGCCAGAACACGCGGACGCTGCGGAATACCCACAGCAGCAGCGCGAAGGTCAGCAGCATCCCGACTGTACTCATCAGCCGGCTTTCCTGCTCCGCCTCTGTTTTGGACGCGGCGGCAAACAGCGCGCCGCCTGCCGCCAGCGTGTCCGCGCCTTTGGCTTTTGCCAGTTTGCGGCTTTCCGCCATCAGCGGCAGAAGGGCGTCGTTGCCGGAAAAATTGTCGCCCGCCGCCAGCCGTCCGCGCAGCCAAACCCAAGTTTTCCCGTCGTCGCCTTCGGTGAACAGCATTCCGTTGTCCATGTTCCACTGCAAACGGCTTTGCGGATTCGCCTTGCCCGCAACAAAACGCCCGAAGCCCAGCCAGTCTTGTTCCAAAGACAAAGGCGAGGGCGCGGCAAACGGGTTGACCGCCGCTTCCGCCCGCGCCTGAAAATACGCTTGCGGATGCTCAAACAGCAGACGCACCTGTTCGTTTGGCAGCAGCGCCAGCCCCAGCTTGCCGATGTCCTTGCGCACCTTGTCCAAGTCGGGCGTCACGCTGCTGTCCACTTGCTCGAACACGCCGCTTTTACGCCACAAAGCCGCAATCTCGGAGGTCGTCTGAAACGCCGTTTCCGCGTCTTTGCTGCCCGCCAGCAAAATCACCTGTGTGTTCAACTGCTCTTCGCCCGCCTTGTCCGCCGCCGTCAAAAGCGCGTCCGGCTGCTGTTCGCTCGGCAGCAGCGCGGTCAGGTCGGTTTGCAGCCAATTTTGCGTGGAGACCGTGTAGATGAGGAACAGGGTCAGCAGGGCGGTGAAGATGGTGTAGGCGCGGCGGTAGGTAGTCATCATTTTTCAAATGGGTTTGAAGTGTCTACGGCATTTTATGGGGAAGTCGGGTGCATTGACAATCCGAATGGATAATCGGCAGGGGAAAGAAACAGGTCGTCTGAAAATGTGTTTGAAACAGAAGACAGTTTCGGATTTTCAGACGACCTGTCGGCGCGGAGGCAGCGGCGTATTTCGGGTCACGTTTCGCGTGCGCAAGCTCACAGGATTTCTGCGCGCGCCATCATGATTGGGTTGGGTTCGTCAGATGACAAACCGTCGGCAAGGCACAATGTTTCTAAAATATCGGCAACATCCTGCCAATAATATCCTTGCGTTTCAGAGTGCGCAGCCTCCTGACGGGACGGCCTTTCAGCTTCTTTAGTTTGTCCGCCCAAGGTAACGGGAACGCCGTGTTCCGCGCCGTGTTCGAGCAAAATCCAAATGCTGCCTTCGCGCGTATCGGCGTGGGTGGCTTGGTGTTCGTATGCCCAGCCGACTGCGGCCTGTCCGCCGCTTTGCAAGGATTGTGCGGCGAGCAGCAGGGGATGGAAACGGGTTTCCAAATGGCGTTCGGTGGCAACCGCCAACGTCGCGCCGTGCGTGCCTAGGGTTTGTGCGGCATGAAAAACGGGGGCGTTGTGCAGGTTGGCGATGAAGTCGAAAGGCATGGCGGCATGGTGGTTGAGCACGTTGTCCGCCATTTTTTCAAACACGGACGGCGAGGAAAACGGCGTGCCGAGGAAGACGGCGCAATCGGGGCGGATTTCGCCTTGTCCGCGCAGCAAGCCTGCGCCGAGTGCGGCAATCAGGCTTAGGCGGCTGAGGCGGCGGGCGTCCGTGCCGCTTTGCTGTTGCAAGGTTTGTTTGAGGATTTTGTTGCCGACGGCGGCTTCGGTATCGAAACGCGCGGCGGCAATGATGCGGATGTCGGGATTTATGATTGCCATTGCCATACCATAGCTGTGTTGCTGCCGCCGAAACCGAAATGGTTGGCGAGACAGAAAAGGTCGTCTGAAAACCGGATTTCGCGTCCTTGATAATCGGTGCCGCCGCCTTGTTTCAGGGCGGACAAGAGCAACGCGGTTTCGAGGGCGGCAGTTGCGCCGAGGGTGTGGCCGATTTGCGCTTTGAACGCCATCAGCGGCGGCAGGGTGCCGAATACGTTTTCCAGCGCAGCCAGTTCGGCGGCGTCGCTGTCGGCGGTGCCGATGCCGTGGGTTTTGACGGCGGCGATGTTTTCGGGTGCAACGGCGGCGATGTTTAAGGCGCGGCGGATAACCTGTTCCAATGCCTTACTGTTGCTTTGAATCAGGTCGTTGCCGGTATTGGCGGCGTGGCCGACGAGTTTCAGACGACCTGCGCAATCGGGCGGTGTGGCAGAGAGTGCAAGTGCGGCGACACCTTCGCCCAAAATCAGACCGTTGCCGCCGAAGGGCCGATAGCGTTCGGTAAACAAACCCAAGCTGTGAAAATGCAGCAGGGTCAGGCGGTTGAGGTTTTCGATACCGAGGACGAAGGCGCGTTCCGCCCCGCCGCGCAAACAATTGTCTGCCTGAATCAGCGCATGGGCGGACGAAGTGCAGGCGGTCGCCAAACTGAAAATCTGCCGGTTGCCGCTGCGTTTGCGCAAATCTTCGGCAAGATAGAGCAGGCTGTGTTCCGCAATGTCCGTATTGCCCGCGCGGCGGCGGTTTTCGTATTCGGCGATGGCGTAGGAGCTCGAACCGATGAACACCGGCGCGTCGTGCCAGCTTTCAGACGACCATCCGGCATCTTCAGCGGCGCGTCGCAAATGTTGTTCGGCAATATCCGCAAAAGCGGTGCTCCCCAAGCTGTCGTCGGCAAAAGCGCGGAAATAAGCGGCCTGCTGCGGCTGGTTTAAAAACGTATAAGATACCGCATCGGGTCGTCTGAAATCCGCCTGCGGATTCAGCGCGGAGGTGGCCGCCGTACCGCAAACCCAGCTCATGCCCCATGCTCCGCGCGGACGAACGCCGCCAAATCGCGCACGCACATCATATGCTTGCGCACCATGCGGTCGCCTTGCAGCCGCACTTGGAAATACTGTTGCAGCGCGACGCAGATTTGCAGCGCATCGAGCGAATCCAAATCGACAGGGCTGCCGTCGCCAAACAACGGCGCATCGTCGGTAAAGTCTTCAGCAGCAACATCATCGGTCTTGTCGGCTTCTTGCAGGATCAGCTTTTTCAATTCCGCTTCCAGCGCGTGTTCTGCCAAGGTAAAGGTGTAGGACATTTTTTGCTTTCGTGTTTGGGGTGGGGATGGATGTCGGCTTGTGTTTTCAGACGGCCTAAGGTTTTCCAAACTGATATAATTTTAATTTCTCATGCAGCATTTTATCATGCCTCTATCTGCCTATCTCGCTCAAATGCAAATGTCTTGCTAAAACTGAATAATGAAGAAACTTAAAATGATTGGGTTTTTATTTAGAAAAAGCAGATAAAATATGGATGGCTAAACATTGATACGTTATGCATCATGCTGCCGGTGTGGTTATAATGCGCCGATTTTTTACAAATTTAAGGAACATTGAAAAAGTGAAAAAAGTATTGTTTTTCTCTGTGGCTTTAATGGGTACGGCTTTTTGTTATGCGCAAGAAAATGCTGCCCATAATAAAGATGTTTGCCCTAAGAGCATGCTGGAAAATATTGAAGAGGTTGACTACGATTGCCTAGATATACTGGATGGGCGTCTGGAAAAAGAGGTTGATGAACAATATAAAATACTGTACCAACGGGTAAAGAATAAAGATACTGCCTTACATGGTTTGCCGGCTTCTTATTTTAATAAGGTGCGTAAAACTTGGGGGGAGTATAAAGAGCAACTTTGCTCTGACCCGACAAATGACACTGATCTGAAATCTGCGGCTGATTGGTATATCCTTAAATGCAGCATTGAACAATCACAAGCGCACCTGAAAGCCTTGAAACGTTTTTAACCTCTGTTATCCACTATATGGGAATCTTTATATGAAAAAATTATTTATTTTGGCATCGCTCACTTTCTCTGTTGCCGCTTTTGCGGCACCTTCTTCGGAAGGAACTGAAAATGAGATAAATAGCGGGCTGTATAACATCGATTTTCGTGCCGGAAACGGTAAGATTTATTGCGGCGGCGATGCGAAAACATCTGATTTGGCTCAGGGTATATCATGTCTGACTGAAATTAAAGGCAAACCTGTTTTACCGCGTCCCAAGGATTGCGACCTCGAATGGGGCGGAACATTTTTCTTAGGTAAAACCGGCAAAGCAGATATGGTTTGCCACAGTGATTTTCCTTTTAATCCTAAAGCCCGTATCTTGAAAGACGGAGAAACAGTGAAAGGCAATGGCTGGCAATGTACGGCTTCTGGTTCGGAGGTGACTTGCTCCAATCAAGATAAACATGGGTTTAAGGTTAGCCAAAAAATGCAGAAGTTGTTTTAATACATATAGTGGCCGTATGTTTACCTGATGGGGTTAACAATAGAGTTGCTATGGGGTTGTCTTGATTATCGAAGCAATTTGAAATTGTTATAGCTCTAAAAAAAAGCTGTCCGAAATTTAAACATAATTTCGGACAGCCTTTTTTATGGTTTTGACAAGGTTTTTTAGACTCTTTGTCAACTGTAGTGGGTTGATGAAAAGTTATAATCTGGAGAGGACTAAATCAGTCCTCTCCTTTTTGATGTTCAAAGCGATGAGGATTCTAGTTTTAAAATTGTCAAAGTTCCGAAAGCCGAAAGCGTTTCGCTTGATGACTTTGATGAGGTTGTTAGTAGCTTCTAGTTTTGCGTTTGAGTAGGGCAGTTCCAGTGTGTTCAGGATCTTATCCTTGTTTTTCAAGAAGGTCTTAAAAACAGTTTGAAAAATAGGATTTACATAAGAAATGGTATCTTCAATGAGTCCAAAGAAATGCTCAGTTTTTTTCTCTTGAAAATGAAAAAGCAGGAGTTGGTAGAGTTTATAGTGTTCTCGGAGTTCTTGAGAGCAAGAGAGAAGTTTTTCTAGAATCTCTCCGCTGGTCAAGTGCATGCGAAAAGTTGGACGATAAAAACGTTTATGGCTGAGTTTACGGCTATCCTGTTGAATGAGTTTCCAGTAGCGTTTGAGTGCCCTATATTTGTGCGATTTTTTATCCAACTGATTCATGATTTGGATGCGAAGACGGTTCATAGCCCGGCCGAGATGTTGTACAATGTGAAAGTGGTCGAGGAAAATTTTCGCAGAAGGAAATGGTTTTCTGGCAATATCGTAATCAGTGGTGGACGCTCTATTGAAAGAAAGGAAAACGATGACTCATTCTCAAAAAATCGAAACGATGATCCGAAATGGCTCCGACCAGCTCTACACCATCTGCTACCCCAATCCCGACAAGGAAACGATTATCTTGCTACACGGTGGACCGGGAGCACCTGACGACTTTCTTTGGTTTGCGCCAGAGTTTGAAGAAAACTTCCAAATCATCACCTTTCACCAGCGGGGAACCAGAAAATCTCCCTGCCTGAGCGGTGATTATAGCATAGAAGCCTACATAGCAGACATTAACACAATCGCCAACCAATTCGGACTAGAAAAATTTCACCTTTTTGGACATTCCTGGGGCGGTCTGTACGCGCAAATCTACGCCAATAAAAATCCCGACCGCCTCCTTAGTCTCTTGCTTTCCTCGTCAGGAACAGGGACAGGCTCCCAGTGGCAAGAAATGGAAAAGGAGATGATGCGCTACAATCGAAAACACTGCACTTTTCTTGAGTGGACGAAAATGGGGCTCAACACTCTGCTTGGCGGTCTCGGTAGTTCCAAGGCTTCGCAGGCTCTCTTTCGCCAAGTTGTCCGTAATTACAATGCCGACTATCCAGCCTTTCATGATGTGAAACTAGACATGAGCAATGTTTCAGTCCAGGCAAGCAATCAAACGAGAAAGGAAATCACTGCCTACCCTCTCTTGCCCCGCCTAGAACATCCTCCTTTTCCTATCACCGTGACCTTTGGTGACAATGATATTTTTGGTGCCAGTGGACATTTTGTCATCAGCCGCTACCCTAGCGCCCAAGTCTTTACGATTAAAAACAGCGGCCACTTCCCATTTCTTCATAATCCGCAGGATTACTTTGCTATCTTGCACCAGCATTTTCAACCTTAGCATGAACCTCTAAAGTTTTCCAACTTTAGAGGTTTTCACTTATCTGCAACTTATCCCTCTTTTTCGGGCTCTTTGTCAACTGTAGTGGGTTGATGAAAAGTTATAATCTGGAGAGGACTAAATCAGTCCTCTCCTTTTTGATGTTCAAAGCGATGAGGATTCTAGTTTTAAAATTGTCAAAGTTCCGAAAGCCGAAAGCGTTTCGCTTGATGACTTTGATGAGGTTGTTAGTAGCTTCTAGTTTTAAAACCGCACCTGCGTCTGCAACTGCCTGCGGTAAACCAGCACGGCGGCGGTCAGGGTGGCGGCGGCGAAGGCGGACAGCAGGATGAGGTAGCGGCTGATTCCGTCCAGTCCGCTGCGATTGAGCAGCAGTTCTTGAAAAGCTTTCAAGCCCCAAGCCATCGGGGAAATCCAAGTGAGTTGCTGCATGGTTTCGGGCATGACGTGGGCGGGGACCATAATGCCGCCGATTGCCGCCATCAGGATGATGCCGCCGCCGCCGAGGACGACGGCGTGTTCGGTGGATTTGGCGCAGACGCTGACCAAAAGCGCGTAGCCGAGTGCGGCGGCGCTGACGGCGGCGGACAACAGCGCGTAGGGAACAAGGCTGCCGTTGAGTATGAGGGCGGGCACGCCGATTTCGGGCAGCAGGTAGCGGCCGAGCAGCAGCATTCCGACAAACTGAAGCTGGTTAATCAGGAAATAGGGGATGAGTTTGGCGGCAATCAGGCCGAACGCGGAGGCGCGGGCGAGACGCAGGCGGGTGATGGTGTTGGTCTGGCGTTCCAGTGCCATGACGTTCGACAGCGGTATCATGATGAAAAACATACCGAAAATCAGCCATGCGGGTACGCTGTGCTGTACGGCGTTGGGTTTTTCCACTGTGCCGCTGCCTGCGCTCAGATAGTGTTCTTCCAGCATTTTTTTATCTAAAAAGCTGCGCACGGCGGCGAATTGTTCGTTGTTTTTTTCATCGACTTTTTTCTGGATGTCTTTGCGGATGGAACGGGGCAGTTTTTTATTGTCGATTTTGATGCCGTCGTTGTTGTCGAAATAGGCGTCCAGCCGAGTTTGGGTGTAGTGCTGCTGCAAAACGCCTTTGACCGCCGCCAGCCACGAAGGCTCGGTATCGGGCGGTACATAGATTTGCAAGGCTTTGTTGTCGGCGATTTTGCCGGAAGCGGCGTTCGGGTTGTGCAGCACCAGTTGGAAACGTTTGTCGTGCAGACCGTTTTGCGCGTCGGTCAGTTTTTCAGACGACATCAGCGTAACATGAATCTGCTCTTTTTCCAGCGCAGTGGCCAGCGCGGTATTGACGCTGTCGTCTGCCGCGCCGACCAGCGCGATGCGGCTGTCGGTGTGCGGGTCTTGGTCGCGGCTCAGCGCCAACGACATAATCAGCATGAAGGCGATGGGCATCACAAACAACACGGCCAAACCGTGCAGGTCGCGGCAGAGCAGTTTGAGTTCTTTGAGGAGGGAGGAAGTCGTCATTGTGGGTTTTGCTTATCTGTTGCCGGTTCGTCTTTGCGCAGGAAATCAAGGTAAAACGTTTCCAGCGAACCGTGTCCCTGCTGGAAGTAGCGGATTTGCGCGCCGCTTTGTTGCAGGGCGGCGTAAACGGCGGCGGCATCGTGCGCCGTTTCCATCATGCCGCGGCTGTCCACTTGCTTTGCACCCAAAGCGGCCAGCGTCTGAGGCGGCAGCGGCGGTTCGACGGTAAAGCGCACGACACCGGTTTGCGTGCTTAGAAGCTTGTCCAAACCGCCGTGGTACACCAGTTTGCCGTGTTGTAGCAGCGCGATTTTGCCGCAAAGCTGCTCGATTTCCGACAGATAGTGCGAGGTATAAACCACCGTTACCCCCTGCCGCGTCAAATCCGCCACGCTGTCGAGGATAAAGCGGCGCGACTGTGGGTCGATGCCGACTGTGATTTCGTCGAGGAACACCAATTGCGGCGTGTTAATCAGGCCGATGGCAAAATTCAGACGACGTTTAAGCCCGCCCGAAAGATGCTTTGCCGCTTTATTTTTGTGGGCGGTCAGGTCGGTCTGTTCCAACAGCGCGTTCAGACGGCCTTTGTCGCGCACTTTGTAAAGCGAGGCGAAAAACAGCAGGTTGTCCCACACCGAAAGCTGCGGATAAAACGCAAAATCCTGCGGCACCAAACCGATTTTCTGCCGCTCGCTGCGGCTCAACAGGCGCAACGGCTTGCCGTCAAACAAAATTTCGCCCTGCCGTACTTCCTGCAAGCCGGCCAAAAGCGACATCAGCGTCGTTTTCCCCGCACCGTTGTGGCCGAGCAGCCCCAAACATTCGCCGTTGGCAATATCGAACGACACATTGTCCAGCGCGGCGGTTTCGGCTTTGGGATAACGGTGGGAGAGGGATTGGATTTGAATCATGGTTTCCAAATTGCCCTTTAATGAATATTTATAGTAATGCAGTCCACACATAACGGCGCTGGAATTTGCCGTCTTTAAATACGAAACACATACCGAAAGAACCGGCATCGTTATTCACCGAATTAAACAGATAAAGCATCTTGTCAGTGCGGCGGTAATAGGCTTCCCAGCTGTCATACGCATTGCTGCTGCGTGCAGTGGCGGCAAAATCGGGCAAGAACAGCCCTTGCAGTTCGGCAGCGGGAACTGCTTGACCGTTCAGCGTAATCTGTTCTATGGCAAAGACGCTTTTCGGAATGGAGCCGTCTGTGCCGTAAAACGGTTTGCCCCGATAGAGAGGCGCGGTGTCACTATTGGAGGCTGTGCCTGAAAAGTCGCTGCGTTTGGGATGGATGCGGCGGGCGGCGATGTGTACCGTTTGACCGTTGCCGGACAAAGTCAGTGTGTCGTCGCGACCGAAGTGTTCACGCAGTGTAGCGAAGTTTTTGTCGGAGGCGGGAAATATCAGGCGGCTGCGGTGGATAAAGCCGTAATCGCCGATTGCTGTCTGTTGCAACTTCGCGGTACAGAAATTCGGATTGTCTTTGCTGGCTTCGCCTACACATTCCAACGGCGTGCCGTTGGGAATTTTTGCCAAGACTTTGGCATTCAAATTGGGTCTTTTGCGCAAGTTGGTGTGTCCGTCGGCATCATGAACCAAGGCAAAGCCGTCTGGCGGCGCGGCATGGGTTAAGGCGGAACACAATAATAAGAGGGAAGCTAAGTAACGCATTTTTATTATTTCTTTGAGTTTTCAGACGACCTTTTCGAGCGATATTTAAATCGCAGCATTCCATAAATAGCGGCGCTGGAATTTGCCGTCCTTAAATATAAAGCAGACATCGAAACTACCGGCTCCCGAACTTTGTCTGCCGAACAGATAAAGCGTCTTGTCGGTGTGGCGGTAATAGGCTTCCCAGCGTTGATATACATTGCTGCCGCGTGCGGTGGAGGCAAAATCGGGCGAGAACAGTCCTTGCAGTTCGGCAGCGGGAACCGCTTGACCGTTTAGCGTGATACGTTCAAGCGCAAATACGCTTTTGGGAATGTCGTTCTCTGTACCATAGAAAGGTTTGCCTCGATAGAGCCGCGCGGTGTATTTGTCTTTGTTGATGCCCGAGAAGTCGCTGAGTTTTGGATGGATGCGGCGGGCAACGATGTGTACCTTTTGTCCGCTACCGGACAAAGTCAGCGTATCGTCATGACCGGATTGTTCGCGCAGTCGGGCGAAGCTTTTGTCGGAGGCGGGAAATATCAGACGGCTGTAATGGATGAAACCGTAGTCTTCTGCGGCAGGTTGTTGCAGCTGGGCAGTACAGAAACTCAGGCTGCCTTCACCGCCGTCACCCAGACATTTCAACGGTGTGCCGTTGGGAATTTTTGCCAAGACTTTGGCTTTCAAATCGGGGCTTTCGCGTAAGTTGGTGTGTCCGTCGGCATCATGAACCAAGGCAAAGCCGTTCGGCGGCGCGGCATGGGTTAGGGCGGAACACAATAATAAGAGAGTGGCTAAGTAACGCATTTTTATCTTTTCTTTTAGTTTTCAGACGACCTGATTTCAAAACTGTACGCGGCGGATTGAGTTATGCCGCATGATTCCCCATTATTTCAACAATCCCCGCCACAACGTTTCTTCATCGTCCGCAATCTTGCGCAAAAATGCGGCGATTTCGCGGCAGCCGTTTTCAGACGGCTTTTTGCACTGCTTCACGCACATCGCTGCAAACTGCCGCCACTGGTCGCCGATGGCGGTCATTTGTTCCGAGGCCGTCTGAAACGCGGGGTTGTCGCAGATACGGGCGGCCTGCTCGAGGAAATAGGCGTAGATGTAGCGGAAACCTGCGCCGCCGGTGCCGATTTCTTCCTGCATCCGTACCAGATGGCCAAGGAACAGCTTTTGGTATTTTGCATTTCGTTTGGCAGGCAGGGCTTCGATGTTTTTTGCCAACGTGCGGATGCCTTTTACGCCGACGAAAAAAACGGGCGGGAGCATTTGTTTGGCGTTTTTGCGTATGGCTTTGCGGATGATGGCGGGTAAGTCGGCCTTAACTTTTTCAGACGGCCTGTCGTTTTCCAGCGTGTACATCATGCCTTTGGCGGCCAATACGCCTTTGGCGAAGCGCGCCCGCTGCAAATCTTCGGCGGCGCAGCGCTGCACCGTTTCAAACACGGGGTCGCTGATCAGGTAGTCGCCACCGTCTTTGCCGTACACCAAGAGATTGTGTGCGTTGAAATGGAAACGCATTTGCGGCGGGAAATACGGCAGCCAGAATACGGAGGTCTGCAAACCCGCCAGTTTGCCCGATGAAAGCGCGGCATCCAGCGCGTCTTGTCCCTTTCGGGCATTGGAAAATTTGCGGGCGGACAATTTCAGCCCCAATGCCTTGCAGGTGTTTTTGATGATGCCGCGCGGTGCGATGCGGTAGGAAACCAGCGGCATGCCGCCCAGCTTGACGACGGGCAGCCAGACAAAGGTCAGCGCATGGGCGATGCCGAAAATCATGGCTTCGTCCAAGTCGTGGCCGTGGTATTTGAGCAGCGTGGACATTACGCCGCTTTCGCAGTGGGCGGTATGCTGGTGTGGGAATTCGGTCATGGGGGTATCAATCAGATATCTGTTTAGAAGTATTTTTATAATTAGGCGGCTGCGTTTCAAGCACAGGTAAGGTCGTCTGAAAAAACAAATCAGGGCAGGCTGCCGCCGTTAGCAAAGGTCGGTTCGCCTTAATCCGCGTCCGTCCGCTTCAATTCGTCTATGCTGATTTGCAGCGCGTCGGCGTATTTTTGCAGGGTTTTGTCGGGCAGTTTGGCGAAGATTTCGGGACGCAGGTGGCGGCGGAGCTGCCATTTCCATACGCCCGCGGCCATTGCCAAACCGGCTTCGTCGTGGCGGAAGCGGAACATATGGTAATACAGCGGCGAATATTCGCCACGTGCCACTGCTTCGCGGGCGGCGCGGGTTTGTTCGTCGAGTTCGGCGACCGCCATTTCGGTGGCGTAGGCTTCGTCCTGCCAGCCGCTGCTGGTACCGGCTTCGTAACGCCCGTCGCGCGTGCCGTAAATGACTTTCAGATGTCCGTGGTAGCTTTCGCTGTCATCTTGCGGGATGTCTTTGATTTCCATAGTTTCAGACGACCTTTTTTCAGTTTGCTATACCGCTTCCAAAAGCATAAAGCAAGTTGAGAAACGCCCGCTTTCGGGAACGTAGCACAAAACTTTTTGACCGCGCTCCAGTGGGAAAGTGCGCATAAATTCTTCAAGGATGATGTAAATCGATGCCGAGCCGGTGTTGCCTTTGGTGTAGAGGTTGGTAAACCATTTTTCCTGCGGGATTTCAAAGCCGATGTTTTTCAGGCCGTCTGAAAGGCGGTCGCGGAAAAAGCCGGAAGAGTAGTGGGGCAGGAACCAGTCGATTTCGTCGGCGCGGATGCCGTGTTTGGCGGCGATTTGCGCGAGCGGTTTTTCCACCGTGTAGCGGACGATGTTTTCGTTCAATAGTTTTACGTCCTGCTTGACCGCCATCAGGCTGTGGCGGCGGCTGTATTCGGGATCGGCGTGTTTCCATCCTTCGAACACGCCGTCGCGGAATTCTGCTCCGGCATACATACAGGGCGGCATTTCGTTGGCGTAGGAGAGCAGCTCTATCCAGCGGATTTTCAGGCTTAGGCCGTCTGAATTGGGGCGGTCGGACAAGTATGCCGCGCCCGCGCCGTCCGACAGCATCCAGCGCAAAAAGTCTTTTTCAAAACCGATTTCGGGGGAGGCATTTTCCAGCTTTTTATGGTCGGTTTCGTGTTGGAACACTTCGCCGCGCATCACCGCCGAGGCGTTTTCCGACGCAGCGGCGACGGCGTGGGCGTGTTCGCCGGTGCGTACGGCGTTGTAGGCGTGTTTCATCGCCGCCATGCCTGCCGCGCACACGCCCGCCATGCTCAACACTTCGCAGGAGGGCATATCTAAAAGACCGTGTACCATCACGCCGTGTCCGGGCATGGTTTGGTCGGGATAGGACGTGGCGCAGGACAGGCTGGTGATGTCTTCGGGCTTGATGCCTTGTGCGAACAGCCGGCGGACTGCTTCGGCGGCAAGTTCGGCATTGGTATGCGTGGCGCGGCGGCTGTCGGGGTCTATGGCGTAATGCCGCGTTTGGATGCCGTTGGAACGCAAAATCATGCGCCGAACGCGCGAGGGCAGCTCGCCCGCCATGCCGAGTACGGCTTCCATCTCGTCATTGCCAATGGGTGCGTTTGGCAGGAAGGCGGCGGTACGGTTGAGGTAAACGTTTTTGAGTGTGTTATTTGGAATCATGGTTCTTTGTTATATGGCGAAACAAAATATGGATACTACGGCGTTGCCTTACCTTATTTTGTCTCACTATGATAAGTGGTCAGCCGATAAACCGCGCTGCGTAATCGCAGCTTGCGGTGAGCGGGATGCCGTGTGCTTCGGCATATGCCGTTAACGCATCCACCAGCATTCGGGCAATGCCCTGATTGCGGAAATTGGGCGAAACTTCGGTATGGTCTACGTCCCAGCTTCCGTTGTGTTCGGTATAACTGATATAGCCTGCTTCTAAACCGTTGATGTCGATTTGGAAGCGGCGGCGTTCGGGGTAATGGATCACTTCGGGCATGGAGTGCTTTCTGTATTTGAGGCCGTCTGAAAAGCAAAACTGTCGTCGGCCGTTGCTGCAAAACATTTTGGTCGTTTTCAGACGGCCTCTGCCAACGTCGGTGCAGCTTCCGGCGTCAAGCCTTAACCGCTTTGGCGAGTGCCGAGGCTGTCAGCATCTGCGTGCCGAACCAGCCCCAATAAATGCGGTGGTGCTTGATTTTGCCGCCTTCCAGCCGCATCACTTCCAAAATATCCACCTGATCGCCGTCGGGCGTTTGGCGCGGATATTCCCACACCAGCGTATCGCCCGCAACGAAATAGCGGCCGTCCCGATACCAGCGCACCAAATCGTTGGGACGGCGGCGCGTGCCTTCCTGTAAGAAACGTAGGATTTCGGCCTTGCCGCACAGGATGCCGCTGTCGGTATCCATAATCGCGGGCACCAGCGGGCTTTCAAATACGGCGTCGTCGGCATACAGCGCAATCAGTGCGTCGGTGTCGCGGTTTTTGGCATATTCGTGCCAGTCGCGGTAAATGCGTTCAAAATCGTCCATATACATTCTCCTTACAGGTTGCCGCCCGCAATCCGATTCATCCGCCGGAGGGCTGGCCGTAATAATCCGCCAGTTTTTTCAGACGGCCTTTGAGCAGCGGATGCAGCAGTTTTTTCACCAATACGCTCACCGGTACCAACACCAGAATCATCGCCAGCAGAAACAGGATATAAAAACACAGCAGGGCGCGGCGCAGCAGGGGGGACACACGTCCGGCGGCCATCAGCAGCCTGCCCCACAGGAAAAAGCTGCGGCCGGCGGCTTTTTCGCTGAAAATCAGTTTTTCGTTCACCTTGGCCGCGCCCATGTTTTGAAACAGGGTTTCGTCCAATGTTTTGTTTTGCAACAGGGTATCCCGCATTTTCGCGCCGAAGCGCGCCGCGTCGGCCAGCTCTCCGTCTGCGATGCCGGCGGAGGGCAGGGCGCGGAAGTATTGTTTGTCGCCCGACAGCAGCCATGCGGGGGTGGTGATGAAGCTGGCGGCGCTGTTGCATGCGTCGATTTTGACGATGTTGCCGATGAGTTTCGCCCCGTTGTGCGCCAAAAGCGACTTCATTTTTTCCTGCGCGCCCAACCACATATTGCGGCAGCCGATAAGCGTTACCACAGGTTTGCCGTTGAGCAGGCGGCGGGTTTCTTCCCGTTGCAGGAAGGCGGTAATCGGCTGGGCGGGAGAGAGGAACCAGACGGTATAAGCGATAACCACGGCGTCGTAATCATCGTCGGGGATGGCGGGCGGCAGAATCGGCGCGGGTTTCAGGTGGACGGTTTCGGGAAAGGTGTTGAAAAACCGCCAAAACGACCACGGAAACGGATACGGCTCTTGCGGCTCAAGGTTCACGCAATCCACATGGATGCCGCCCTGCCGCAAAGGTTCGGCGAAATTCCGCACCAGTTCCGCCAGCTGTCCGGTTTGCGAGTAATACACCAGCAGCACTTTTTTCACGTCGCTTCCCTTTATGTATTAACAAAAATTATTTGATGATTGGTTATTATAGCTTTTTTGTAAAATTATTTAAAGAACAATAGGGTGGGATAAATGGAGGTCGTCTGAAAAAGGCGGTCGGCGTGAAAGTTGAGGCAAAGACATACCCTGAAATCACTGGGCTTAGGGCAAAAATATCTGCCTGATAAAATGCAAACCTGCGGCTTGCCGCCCTCGCTCAACCTCTCATGCGGAGAGAAAAAACGCGGGCGGCAAGCCGACAGGTAAGTTCTTCAAAAGTGGACAGAATGACTTTGCAGGTCTGTCGGATGATGCCGCTTACAGGGCTTTTTTGGCAAAGTCGTCCAGCGGTTTGCCGGTTTGCACTTCTCTGAACTGCATCACGGTTTTGTCGCCTTGTTTTTCGTCCAACTCGATTTTGCGCACCACGCTGTCGCCGCTGATAACGATGTGATTGAAAATTTGGCGGGTAACGGCAGTTTTCGGCGTCAAATTCAGCGTCCATTGCTTTTCAGTGCCAGAGAGGGCGAGGTCGAATTGTTTTTCCAAACCTTGCGTGTTGCCGCCGAGCAGGTCGAGGAAGAGCTTGATTTGCTGACTTTGTCCAACCTTGCCTTGGTTGGGGTTGGTCCATGCGCTGCCGTTCCACTGCATGATGCCGTCCGAGCGCACGCGCAGGGTGGTTTCAAACGGTTTCTGCATTTGCCACAACAGGCCTTTTTTCGGAATCAGGACAAATTTTCCGCCCGTAACCATCGGTTTGCTCAGGGATTTCAACTGCCGCTGCTGGGTAAACGCGCCCTGTACGTTGGACGGTTTTTGCAGGGTTTGGGCGAGTTCGGCGGTGGAAAACGCCCACAAGGCGGGGCTGGCGAGGGTCAGGAAGAGGGCGGTAAGTGTTTTTTTCATGTTGTTCCTTTTCAGGTTTGTTTTCAGACGACCTTTAAGGGTTGGGGTCGTCTGAAAACGGGAAGGTCAGGTGGGAGTAAAGGTCGGATGGGTTTGCACGGCATCCAGCCAGCTTTGCGGGGTCTGAAACTGCATCAGGCCGTCTGCCAGCGAAACGGCGGCTTGGGTGGTCGAAGCGCGGTTGAGCTTTTCGTTGGTTTGCGCATCATAAATCGTATAGTCGATGCGCAGGCAGCTTTCGATTTCGACGATGTCCATATCGACGCGGATTTTTTGACCGAAGCGGGCGGGGCGGATGTATTTGAGGTTCATCTGCACGATCGGCCAACTGTATCCCTGCCGAGCCATTTCATTGTAGTCGTAGCCGATGGCGGACAAAAAGGCGCAGCGGGCGGTTTCGAGGTATTTCACATAGTTGCCGTGCCAAACGATGTGCATGGCGTCCACATCGAAAAACTGGACTTCGATTTCAAAGCTGTGGCGGCAGTAGATGTGTTTTTTCATGAGGTTCCTTGTGTGGGGCGCAAGCGGCATAGATTATATAGCGGATTTGCCGCCAAACGGTAAGGCGTTGTTTGCGCGGATGCAATGTGGTGCGATGTTTGAGGTGTGTTTTATAGTGGATTAACTTTAAACCAGTACGGCGTTACCTCTCCTTAGCTCAAAGAGAACGATTCTCTAAGGTGCTGAAGCACCAAGTGAATCGGTTCCGTACTATCTGTACTGTCTACGGCTTCGTCGCCTTGTCCTGATTTATGTTAATTCCACTATAATTTTACTACACTATGACGGTATGGTTCGGCATCTGCTTTAAGCCGGGAGTGCCTGGGGTATGGTTGGTTTGCAAAAAGGTCGTCTGAAACTTTTCAGACGACCTTTGGCTATAAACGGATTTATTGGGTACTGATAATCCGGTTGATCTGCCATTCAAGAAACGGCGTATATGCCGAGGCGCGGCGGATGATGGCTTGGTCTTCGTTATCCGGTGTGCTTGGGCGGCTTTCGGCGGTTTGGATATTTTTGTTGTCCCATTTGTGGAATGCTTTGCTGTGTTGATGATAGAAACCGCGTTCGGTGATGATGACTTCGGGGTTGTAGCCGTAGCCGCACCATGCGGAATCGGGTTGTGGGGCGGTGAGGTTGCAGCCGGTTTGGTAGTAGCGCGATTTGGACAAGCTTAAGTTGTAGAGGGTCGGCAGGATGTCTTTGTGCGAACCTGCGCGTTCGGGATGGTATTCGGCGCTACCGCGGTAGGCTTGCGGGACGTAAAGGTAGAAGGGGACGCTGTGGCCGAGTGCGGCATCGGCGGATTCGGGATAGCCGATGGCGCGCATATTGTGGTCGCCGGTGGCGGCGATAATGGTGTCGGGCGCGATGGTTTTCACTTTGCCGATAAAGCGGCCGAGTTGGTCGTTGCTGTATCGGAAGGTGTTGAAAATTTCATTCAGCTCTTTGCCTGAGGCGAGGTTGGCAAGGCGTTTTTGCTCTTGTTCGTCCAAACGGAAGTTTTTCGCCTGATGCGGCGCGGGCAGACGGTAGGGCGGGTGGTTGGTCACGGACATCATCATGATGAATACGGGCGTGCCGCTTTCTTCGGCGCGTGCGAGTTCTTCTTCGGCATAGCGGAACATGAATTCGTCGGGCACGCCCCATGTGTCGGATTTTGCTTCGGGATAGTGGGTTTTGAGGGTGTTTTCATCGATGATTTCGTTGACGCCCAAGTGCCGCAGGAAGGTGTCGAAATCGCGCCAGCCGCCGTTGCCCGCCGTAATATAGACGACGCGGTAGCCGGCATCGAGATAGGGTTTGAACATATTGCCGGGGAAGGTTTTGTTTTTGGCGAGGGATTGGCTGAGGTTGAGGCGCGGGCTGCGGACGAAGAAGCGGTGCAGGGTGTCGCTGGTGCCGTCTCCTTCGGAAACGAATTTGCGGTATACCCAGTCTTGCTGCCAGTGTTTGCCCAGTTCGCCCAAGAGGTCCCGTTCGGGATTGTCCATGTTCAAGAGATGCGCGCTCATGCTTTCCATGACGGTGAGAACGACGTTGGGACGGTGTTTTTCGACGGCGGCGTTTGCGGCGGTTTGGGCAAAGAGCTGCGTCAAGTCGGCGTCGGTTTTTTTATCGAGCAGGGTACTGATGAGCCGGCTGCCGTCTTCATCGGAGACGGGATGGAAGTCGTTGCTGTTGCGGTATTCGTTGACTGCCCAGCTTAGGGAGGTCAGGGCGTTGGGAACGAGTTTGTTGATTTGCGGTGCGGCAGAAATCTGCATGGCGGTCTGACGTAGGGGGAATTTGCCGAACGAGCCGCGTATGCCTGCGGCAAGCGCGAGGACGGGTAAGAGGACGGCGGCAATCCAAGCGGTTTTCCCCCATGAGGTCGTCTGAAAGCGGGTGCGGCGGCGGATGAGACTAAAGATTTTGCCGAAAACGAAAGCTGCGGTAATTAAGGCGATAAGACAGGGGATGACGGGATAGTCAGACCAGACGGTTTTCAGGACAGCGCGGGTGTCTTCGTCCGCCAGCCCGAAGACGAAGACGTCAAATTGACGGTCGTAAACGCTGTAATAGAACCAGTTGCCCAGTGCGGCGGCGAATGCGGTCAGGGAAAGGACGGTTGCGACGGTAGGCAGGAGGCGTAGGGTAAAGGCGGTGGTTTTCTGTGTAGCCAGTCCGAACAGCCCGATCAGGAAGGGGAAGGCGGCGGCAATGGAGGCGATTTTGATGTCGAACAACAGCCCTTTGACAAACAAAGCCGCCAAATTGCCCGCATAACGGCTGCGGATGTCGTCTGAAACGAAATGGTGCAGCATGAAGAAACGTTCGGCGGAGAAAACGGCGACGATGGATGCCCATAAAATCAGGCAGATGAGGAGAGTTTTCCGATAGGCGGCAAGGCGGGTCATCATAATTGGCGGGTAAGATGGGTTGGATGTAAATTTATATCAAATTGGGTAAGGTGTGATTTTACGGTTTAGCGGTATGGCTTTCAAGATATGGCAAAGGATTATTGGGAATAGGAGGGGCAGACGACGCTTTATCCGGCTTCATTTATGTAGGAAGGGGTGCGCCGCCGTATGGGTATAGTGGATTAACTTTAAACCAGGACGGCGTTACCTCTTCTTAGCTCAAAGAGAACGATTCTCTAAGGTGCTGAAGCACCAAGTGAATCGGTTCCGTACTATCTGTACTGTCTACGGCTTCGTCGCCTTGTCCTGATTTATGTTAATTCCACTATAATTGGATTTTCGTTAAACCGGTTTGGGTGGCTTTAAAGGAAAAAGGTCGTCTGAAAACCTTATCTTCCGTTTTCAGACGACCTTTGATGCGATGGCTGCCGCTTACAGCACTGATTTCACAGTATCCACCACATTTTCCACGGTAAAGCCGAATTCTTTGAACAGCAGTTCGGCAGGGGCGGATTCGCCGAAGCGGTTGATGCCGACGACTGCGCCGTTCAATCCGACGTATTTGTACCAGCCGTCGGCGTGTCCGGCTTCTACGGCGATGCGCGGCAGGCCTTCGGGCAGGACGGCGGCTTGATAGGCGGCGTCTTGGCGGTCGAAGACGTTGGTGGACGGCATGGAAACGACGCGCACGGCGATGTTTTGCGCGGCGAGGGCTTTTTGCGCTTCCAAAGCCAGCTCGACTTCGGAACCGGTGGCAATGATGACGGCTTGGGCGTTGTCTTGGGATTCGCTGATGACGTAGCCGCCGCGTTTGATGTCGTTCAGTTGTTGCTCGTTGCGCGCTTGGAATTTCAGGTTTTGACGGCTGAAAATCAGGCAGGACGGATGGTCTTCGGCTTTTACCGCTTCCGCCCAGGCCACCAAGGATTCGGCGGTATCGCACGGACGCCATACATCCATGTTCGGAATCAGGCGCAGGGTGGCGGTTTGCTCGACGGGTTGGTGGGTCGGGCCGTCTTCGCCGAGGCCGATGGAATCGTGGGGGAAGACGAAGACGGGGTTGATTTTCATCAGCGCTGCCATGCGCAGAGCGTTGCGTTCGTATTCGCTGAACATCAGGAAAGTTGCGCTGAAGGGTTTCACGCCGCCGTGCAGGGCAAGGCCGTTCATGATGGCACCCATGCCGAACTCGCGCACGCCGTAGTGGATGTAGTTGCCGCCTTTGTCGCGGGTAACGGAGATGCTGCCCGACCAGTCGGTGAGATTGGACGGGGTCAGGTCGGCCGAACCGCCCACCAGTTCGGGCAACTCTTTAGCGAGGATTTCGATGCTGTTTTGGCTGGCTTTGCGGGTGGCGATGGTTTCGGCTTTGGCACATACTTCTTTCAATGCTGCTTGAACGTATGCATCGAAATTGTCCGGCAGTTTTTTATCCATGCGGCGCACGAATTCTGCGGCCTCGGCGGGATATTTGGCTTGGTATTGCGCAAACAGCTCGTTCCATTCCGCTTCCAGTTTCGCGCCTTGTTCTTTCGCGCTCCATGCGTTGTAGATTTCTTGCGGAATTTCAAAGGCGGGGTAAGTCCAGCCCAGATGTTTACGCGTGGCTTCGATTTCGTCCGCGCCCAAAGGTGCGCCGTGGGTTTTATGGCTGCCTTCTTTGTTGGCACTGCCTTTCCCGATTAAGGTTTTGCAGCAGATGATGGACGGTTTGCCGGTTTCGGCACGGGCGGCTTCGATGGCGACTTGAATGGCGGCGGTGTCGTGGCCGTTTACGTTGGGAACGACGTGCCAGCCGTAGCTTTCAAAGCGTTGCGGGATGTTTTCGGTAAACCAGCCGTCCACTTTGCCGTCGATGGAAATATTGTTGTCATCATATAAAACAATCAGTTTGCCCAAGCCCAAAGTGCCGGCGAGCGAACAGGCTTCGTGCGATACGCCTTCCATCAGGCAGCCGTCGCCCATGAAGACGTAAGTGTAGTGATCGACGATGTTCAAACCGTCTTTATTAAATTCGGCGGCAAGGATTTTTTCCGCCAATGCCATACCCACCGCGTTGGCAATGCCTTGTCCCAACGGGCCGGTCGTGGTTTCCACGCCATCGGTGTAGCCGTATTCGGGGTGGCCGGGGGTTTTGCTGTGCAGTTGGCGGAAGTTTTTCAAGTCTTCAATGCTCAGGTTGTAGCCGGTCAGGTGCAGCAGGCTGTACAACAGCATGGACGCGTGGCCGTTGGAGAGGATGAAGCGGTCGCGGTTGTAGAATTTGGGGTTGGCAGGGTTGTGACGCAGGAATTTCGTCCACAATACTTCCGCCATTTCCGCCATACCCATGGGCGCGCCGGGGTGGCCGGAATTTGCTTTTTGAACGGCATCGGCCGAGAGGAAACGGATTGCGTTTGCCAGTTGAGACATTTTGTACCTTCCTTGTTGTATTGGTTTGAAACGGTAACGGTAAAGAAAATTCCGTTGATTATCGCCCGATTCGGTCAGGCTTTCAAGGATATGGGCGGCTTTCAGACGACCTTTCCGTCTATCAGAAGGACAACTTCAAACCGGTACGGCATCGGTTTCGCATTGTCCTGTTTTAAAAATTGTCCGCATAAGGGGTCGTCTGAAACAGGCAAAGCAGATGAGATTAACTGTTATTCCGTTTTGAAACAGTAGTTTATAAATTTTTATCAGAGATATAGCGATTCGCTATAAACATAGCGTCATCGGTTATATGCAACTGCTTGAATATCGCCGATTTCAGACTCGGGCAACAGAAAAATCAAAACGGGTGGCATATAAAAGCCAAGTAGGGCTTTTTGCTTTGGTCAAGTTCAAATGATATGATTCCGACGCATATAAAAGGTCGTCTGAAAAACCAATCAAACCAGTAATCAGAATAAAAGACCTGCGCGCAAACACACGAAGGAACACTGAAAAATGTCAACAGAAAACCAAGCCGAAAACGCTGTGTCAGAAGAAAAAAACGCTGCCCCGAAAGAGCAGTCCGAGAAACCGGCAAAAACCGCTCCGCCCAAACCCTCAAAACCCAAATCCAGCGTCATCCAAATCCATCCCGAAGGCGAACGCATCCATCCGAAAAAAGCGGAAGGGCGGTTCGCCAAATTGCGTATAGCCGCCGTATTGGCGACGCAGTTTGTGTTTTATGTGATTCCGTGGTTCAACTGGAGCGACCGTCAGGCGGTACTCTTCAATATTCCGGACCGGCATTTCTTCATTTTCGGGCTGTCGTTGGGTATGGGCGACTTGATTTACCTTGCCCTGCTGCTGATGATTTGCGCCTTCGGGCTGTTTTGGTGGACGACGATTGCCGGACGCTTGTGGTGCGGCTATTCCTGCCCGCAGACGGTTTATACCGAAATCATGCTGTGGATCGACAACTTGGTCGAAGGCGACCGCAACAAACGCCTGAAGCTGGAAAAATCGCCGTGGAATTTCACTAAAATCCGTATTAAAGCAACTAAAGCTCTGCTGATTTTTCTTGTCTGCGCGTGGACAGGCATTACCTTTGCGGGCTGGTTTGTCCCGATCCGCCAGTTCGTTCCCGACTTGTTTGCCGGAGCAGCAGGCGGCGGCGCGATGTTTGCCGCAGCGTTTTACGGCTTCATGACCTTCTTCTTTGCCCACGTTATGCGTGAGAAAGTGTGCCTGCATATGTGTCCGTATGCACGCTTCCAAAGCGCGATGTTCGACAAAGACACGCTGATTATTTCTTACGATACCGAACGCGGCGAACCGCGCGGCGCGCGCAAGAAAACCGCCAACAAAGAAGACAGCGGATTGGGCGACTGCATCAACTGCACCATGTGCGTACAGGTCTGTCCCGTCGGTATCGATATCCGCGACGGTTTGCAGTATCAATGTATCGGCTGTGCGGCGTGTATTGATGCCTGCGACGAAATCATGGATAAAATGGGTTATCCGCGCGGACTGATACGCTATACGACCGAAGGCGCGTTGGAACACGAATATCCTGAAAGCGACATCAAAAAACGCTTGAAACGTCCGCGTGTGGCGGGATACGGCGCTGTTTTGCTGGTGGTTATTATTGCTTTCTTGGTCGGACTTTCCACACGCAAAATGGTCGAAGTCGATATTTTGAAAGACCGCGGCGTGATGGTGCGCGAAAACAGCAAAGGTTGGCTGGAAAACGCATATAACCTGCGCATTATCAACAATAGTGAAAACGAACAAGTGATGACTGCGGCAGTCAAAGGCTTTGAAGAAATTGCCCTAACCGGATTGCCGGAAGGCGGCGTGAAAATCGCACCGCGCCAAACGTTGACCATTCCGGTCCAAGTTTCCACCATTCCCGAATACGCCGACAAGGGCAGCCATCCGATTGAGTTTACCTTCACTTATCGCGAAACCGGCAAAGCAGATGGCAAACCCACTATCTTGGAAGAAGAAGCAACCTTTATCGGAGAATAAAACGTGTCCGAGCAAAAACAAGTCAAACCTTGGTACAAACACATTTGGCCGTGGGTGTTGATGGCGGGGCCTATTTTCGTCGTGATTGCCAGTGTCGCCATGTTCTTCGTCGCCAAAGAACATGCAACCGATTTGGTAACGGACGACTATTACAAAGACGGCAAACATATCGACATCCAGCTTCACCGCGATGAAGAGGCAGTGAAGCGGCATATGCAGGTGCAAGTGCTGATCAGTCCAGATAAGGATGCGGCCAAAGTGTTTGTCAGCGGGGAATTCGATCCCAAACAGCCTTTGAATCTCCTTTTGATGCACCCGACTAAAAAATCGGAAGACCAAACCGTCAAACTGCACCCTGTCAGTGCGGAAATCCAAAACGGTCGTATGGAGTATGAAGCGACTTTCAAACCCCTGCCGCCGACCAACCACTGGTATCTGCGCGTGGAAGACACTTCAGGCGTTTGGCGGGTGGAGGATAAATGGATAGTCAGTCAAGGTAATGCAATCAATCTGACCCCTATGAACAAATTGTTTGAGAATGCTAATCAGAAGCCGAAAGATTCAGGACAATAGTTTGACAGGCTCAAAAGGTCGTCTGAAAAATTTCAGACGACCTTCATGTTGTAAGGTTTGTGATGATGTTGGCGCAAATATAGTGGATTAACTTTAAACCAGTACGGC
>NZ_KV838112.1:31937-37689 GCF_001838645.1 Neisseria sp. HMSC70E02
CTTGTCCTGATTTAAATTTAATCCACTATAAAGCGGGCAGGGCAGTATCGGTCGTGAACATAGCTGAATGACTGATAAGGCAGGATAACCGTTTTCAGATGACCCCGGTCGTCATGAAAGTAACAAGGACAAGGTATGAGCAAACGCTGGCGCAGGCTGACGGACAACGAAATCAAAATGGCAAAGCTGATTTTTGCCGACAGCATTGATTACGCCCGCGTCAAAATCTATCAAGGCATTCCTTGCCTGCCAACCATGCAGGTTGCCGTTTCGCCCAACGGGAACATCTATTTCCCGCGCAATAATTGTCCTGACGACTTCGCCCTCGCTTCCGAGTCCCATCAAATATGGATGATTCATGAATTGACCCATGTTTGGCAGTACCAGCAAGGATTTAAAACCTGGTTGGGCGGATTGTTTTTGTTCGTCAGCGGAGGCTACCGCCGCCGCCGTGCCTATCTCTATCCCAATCTGTCTGATATTTGTCATTTCGGTATGCTGAATATGGAGCAGCAGGCGGATTTATTGGCGCATTATTACGCGTCGTGTTATCTAAAAGGCAACATATACAACGCCCAAAATCAAACCTTTCAAAAGATTTTAAAGTCGTTTATCGAAGACCCGTGCCAAAAAGAATGGCTGCCTCAATGCAGGTTTTATCGAAAAAACAAACGGACTTGAAGGCTTTTGCTGTCTGAAAGATAGTTAAAACATATGCTTTCAGACAGATAAGTCCGTTATAATAGGCAAATTAACTATCATAACCACATCAAAGGTAAATCATGCCTTGGAACATACCGATTTTTCTGACTTGGATGCGCGTTTTGCTGATTCCGGTCTTTACTTTGCTGTTTTTCCTGCCAAAAGGGTGGATTGCACCGGAAACCGTCAATTGGACTGCCGCTATCATTTTCGCACTCGCAGCCGTAACTGATTGGTTTGACGGATTTTTAGCAAGGCTTTGGAAGCAAACCTCCGATTTCGGCGCCTTCCTCGATCCCGTTGCGGATAAATTGATGGTAGCGACCGCATTATTGCTGCTGGTCAGCCTTGGCCGTACTTATGTTATCTTCGCCATTATCATCATCGGCAGGGAAATCACCATTTCCGCTTTGAGGGAATGGATGGCGCAAATGGGCAGACGGAGCAGCGTTGCCGTTGCCACGATCGGCAAATTTAAAACCGCCGCGCAAATGGTTGCCATATTTTTATTGCTCTTAGCCTCCAATCGATTTGACAATATTTTTTACCTGACAGGTAACATATTGATGTTTATCGCATCTGTATTAACCCTCTGGTCAATGTTCTATTATCTGAAAATGGCGTGGCAGGAAATCAAATAAAAAATAAAACAAACCCCTTGACGACAAGTTTTAAATCCATAATAATTGCGTCTTCTTCAGAAACAGCAGTAAGAAACAGACATTCGGCGGGAATAGCTCAGTTGGTAGAGCGCAACCTTGCCAAGGTTGAGGTCGCGAGTTCGAGACTCGTTTCCCGCTCCACAGTTTAATTTTCAGATGTGTCCCATGCGGGAATAGCTCAGTTGGTAGAGCGCAACCTTGCCAAGGTTGAGGTCGCGAGTTCGAGACTCGTTTCCCGCTCCAGTTTGAACACTACCTGGTAGTTTGTTTGGCGAGATAGCAAAGTGGTAATGCAGCGGATTGCAAATCCGTGGACGCCGGTTCGATTCCGACTCTCGCCTCCACTCATTTCATGGCGGGGGGGCAGAGTGTTTATGCTATAAGGGGTGCAACCCTTATATAGGCCGGTTCAAATCCGCGCCCCCGCCTCCAAATTTCAATATAAAACAGTCTGCGCCCGGGTGGTGAAATAGGTAGACACAACGGACTTAAAATCCGTCGGCCCTAAACCGGCCGTGCCGGTTCGATTCCGGCTCCGGGCACCAATAAATCTATGAATTTATTGAATAATCTAAGACTCTAAATTACCAAAAGACAGCTTATAATTCAGGCTGTCTTTTTGCTTTGTGTCCAATTTGTGTCCAACTTGTGACCTTTACACAATGTAATTGCATGAAATCAAATACCTAAGGAAAAGCCCTGAAAACCGGACAAGTTTTCAGGGCTTAATTTTATATTCTACACTTGTTTACACGCTAAAGGCTTGAAAAATAAAATGTAGTTTTAAGTAATAACTGTTCTCATTGATGTAAGTCAAAAAAATATCGGGTAAACGTTCACATCTCCGCCAATCGTTACACTTCATAGAGCTAAAGTGCTATTCTGCAAAGGTAAATTTCTTCTACCTATAAATTCTATCTGACAAATTAGGAGCTTGATATGTCAACCGATGTACAGCAACGCCCTGCCGCTTGGGAAGGTTTTGTCGGCGGTAATTGGGAAACCAATGTCGACGTGCGCGATTTTATTCAGAAAAACTACACGCCTTATGAAGGCGATGCGTCTTTCCTCGCGCCTGCGACCGAGGCGACGACCAAACTGTGGGCGGACGTGATGGAAGGCATCAAAGTCGAAAACCGCACGCACGAACCTTACAAAATCGACGCGCAAGTCGTGTCCGGCATTACCAGCCATGCACCGGGCTATATCGATAAAGATTTGGAAACCATCGTCGGCCTGCAAACAGACGAGCCTCTGAAACGCTCAATCATGCCGTTCGGCGGTTTGAAAATGGTGCAAGACGCGTGCAAAGTGTACAACGTCGAGTTGAACCCTGAAGTCAGCGAAATCTTCACCAAATACCGCAAAACCCATAATCAAGGCGTGTTTGATGTTTATACGCCCGACATCCGCCGTTGCCGCAAATCCGGTGTGATCACCGGTTTGCCGGATGCTTACGGTCGTGGTCGCATCATCGGCGACTACCGCCGCGTGGCATTGTACGGTATCGACTTCTTGATGAAAAACAAACTCAACCAGTTCAACTCGCTGCAAGCCGATTTGGAAAACGGCGTGGATTTGGAAGAAGTTATCCGCCGCCGCGAAGAAATCAACGAACAATACAAAGCCTTGGGTCAAATGAAAGAAATGGCAGCCTCTTACGGCTACGACATTTCCGGCCCTGCGAAAAATGCACAAGAAGCCATCCAATGGACTTACTTCGGCTACCTTGCCGCCGTTAAATCGCAAAACGGCGCCGCCATGTCGTTCGGTCGCGTGTCTTCATTCTTGGACATCTACATCGAGCGCGACCTGAAAAACGGCGTAATTACCGAAACCCAAGCGCAAGAATTTATCGACCATTTGGTGATGAAACTGCGTATGGTTCGTTTCCTGCGTACGCCCGAATACGACCAACTCTTCTCCGGCGACCCGATTTGGGCAACCGAATCCATCGGCGGTATGGGTTTAGACGGCCGCACGCTGGTAACCCGCACCAACTTCCGCGTGCTGCACACCCTGTACAATATGGGTCCGTCTCCCGAACCAAACATCACCGTATTGTGGTCCGAACAACTGCCGCAAGGCTTTAAAGAGTTTTGCGCCAAAGTGTCCATCGACACCTCGTCCATCCAATATGAAAACGACGATTTGATGCGTCCGGACTTCAACAGCGACGACTACGCCATTGCCTGCTGCGTCAGCCCGATGGTGGTCGGCAAACAAATGCAGTTCTTCGGCGCACGCGCCAACTTGGCGAAAACCCTGCTGTACGCAATCAACGGCGGCGTGGACGAGAAATCCAAAGACCAGGTCGGCCCGAAAACCGAACCGATTATGGACGAAGTCTTGGACTACGACACTGTCTTTGCGCGCATGGACAAATTCATGGATTGGCTGGCAACCCAATACGTTACCGCGCTGAACATCATCCATTACATGCACGACAAATACAGCTACGAAGCCGCACTGATGGCGCTGCACGACCGCGACGTGAAACGTACTATGGCCTGCGGTATCGCCGGTTTGTCTGTGGCCGCCGACTCACTGTCCGCTATCAAATACGCCAAAGTCAAACCGATTCGCGACGAAAACGGTATTGCCGTCGACTTTGAAATCGAAGGTGAATATCCGCAGTTCGGTAACAACGACGACCGCGTGGACGACATTGCCTGCGACTTGGTGGAACGCTTCATGAAAAAAGTGGCAACCCACAAAACTTACCGCAACGCAACGCCGACCCAGTCCGTGTTGACCATTACCTCCAACGTTGTGTACGGCAAAAAAACCGGCAACACGCCGGACGGTCGGCGCGCCGGCGCACCGTTCGGCCCGGGTGCCAACCCGATGCACGGCCGCGATGTCAACGGTGCCGTCGCTTCGCTGACCTCCGTAGCCAAACTGCCGTTCGAGTTTGCCAAAGACGGTATTTCCTACACCTTCTCCATCGTGCCGGGCGCATTGGGCAAAGATGAAAACTCCCGCGAACGCAACCTCGCAGGCCTGATGGACGGTTACTTCCACCACGAAGAAGGAGAAGTGGAAGGCGGTCAACACCTGAACGTCAACGTATTGACCCGCGAAACGCTGGAAGACGCGATGAACAATCCGGACAAATATCCGCAACTGACCATCCGCGTGTCCGGTTACGCCGTACGCTTCAACTCGCTGACCCGCGAACAGCAGCTTGACGTGATTACCCGCACCTTTACACAAACCATGTAAAGCAAAGGGTTTACAGTAAACCAAGCCGGGGGACGGATTATCCGGAACCCGGCTTGATTTTGCCTGAAGCAATGGTTTGATAATATCAAAATCCAGTGGATTAACTTTAAATCAAGACGACCGAAGGCGGTACAATAGAGTTATCATTAAAACCCATTTACCTATTTAAAAACAGCCCATAAACTTCCCACAACAGGGAACGCAATGCTCGCATATTAATCCAATAAGAAGAACCCTCTGCAACACAAAAACAAGTTTTCAGACGACCCCAATATCCGGTACATCAGACACCATGCAGACATCTATCGCCATCAACCCCGAAACGCCCGCCCCCGCCAAAGACCTCGGACACCGCCATTACAACGGCAAAGGCATCGTCCATTCCGTAGAATCCTGCGGCGCGGTGGACGGTCCCGGATTGCGCTACGTCCTCTTCCTGCAAGGCTGCCTCATGCGCTGCCTCTACTGCCACAACCGCGACACATGGGACTTGCACACCGAACAAGCCCAAGAAATGACCGTGCCCGAAGTCATGAAGCAAGTCATGTCCTACCGACACTACCTGCGCGCCACAGGCGGCGGCGTTACCGCCACAGGCGGCGAACCGCTCCTGCAATACGAATTCGTACGCGACTGGTTCACCGCCTGCCAAGAACACGACATCCACACCTGCCTCGACAGCAACGGCTACGCCCTGCATTACGATTCGATCCTTGACGACCTGCTCGACCACACCAACCTCGTCATGCTCGATTTAAAACAAATCGACCCCGAAATCCACAAAGTCCTCGTCGGCATCCCCAACACCAAAACCCTCAAATTCGCCCACTACCTCGCCGAACGCAAACAGCCCGCCCGCGTCCGCTACGTCGTCGTGCCGGGCTATACCGACGACGACCGTTCCGCCCACCTGCTCGGCGAATTCATCGCAGACATGGACAACGTCGAAATGGTCGAACTCCTTCCTTATCACGAACTGGGCGCGCACAAATGGGCATTGTGCGGCGACACCTACAAACTCACCGGCGTACATCCGCCCCCCAAAGAAACCATCCTCAAAATCAAATCAATTTTAGAAAGCTACGGCAAAAACATTATTTATTGAGTTCAAATCCAAAAGGGTCGTCTGAAAATGAACTGGCCCCCAAATCTTGGACACTCAT
>NZ_KV838113.1:0-4352 GCF_001838645.1 Neisseria sp. HMSC70E02
TTTAGGGGATTTTGGGGAATTTTGCAAAGGTCTCCTATTGTACGATTGGGGGCGGCTGGCAAATGTGCAGGCTACTTTTGAGCATGGAAAAGCAGCCTGCACTCCGTGTTACGGGCAGTGGGCTGCCTTTTATCGTCCGCGTTTATTTTTCCAGCAGCACGCGCAGCATCCATGCGGTTTTTTCGTGGGTCTGCATGCGCGTGGTCAGAAGGTCGGCGGTGGGTTCGTCGCCGGCTTCGTCCACGGCGGGGAACACGGCGCGGCAGGTGCGTACCACGGTTTCCTGTCCGTCCACCAGTTCGCGAATCATGGTTGGCGCGTCGTGGGTGTTTGTGCCGTCGGGAATGGAAGTAAGCTTGGCAAACTCGCCGTAAGAACCGGGGGCTTTGAAGCCCAGCGCGCGGATGCGTTCGGCGATTTCGTCCACCGCCAGTGCCAGCTCGTTGTACTGCTCTTCAAACATAGTGTGCAGGCTGTGGAACATCGGGTCTTCCACGTTCCAGTGGTAGTTGTGGGTTTTGAGGTAGAGCGAATAGGTATCCGCCAGCACTTTGGACAGGCCTTGGGCATCGGTGAACGGGCCGACAATCAAGAAATTGCCTGTCTGATGGTATTTGGCAAACCATGCTGCATGTTTTGGAAATAGTTCCTCGTGTTGTTCTGGTGTAATGTCTTCGTTTACAGTAATGTCGATGATGTACATAATTTTTCCTCAATATTGAATGGATTTGTTGGGCGGACGTTCCTGCCCGCCGTTTTCAGACGACCTTTGACGATTAAGCCGCAGCAGCTTTGATTTGAGCCACCAAACGCGCCGCGTGTTCGCGCGCCTGTTGTTTTTGGGCATTGACGGCTTCTTCGTTGCTACGGTCGGTGTAGCCGATACCGCAGGTGTACACGGGTTGTTGATAATCCAGCCCGCACAAGGCAGCGAAGGTTTCAAACTGCGGCAGATAGTCTTCCACCGAGTGTTTGAAGAAGCCGTCTTTTTGATACAACGCAGTAGGCGCGCCGGTAGTAAATGACACGATGAGCTTTTTGCCACCCAGTTTCGCGGTCGAGCCGTGCGCAAAACCGTGTACGAATACTTCGTCAATCCACAACTTCATCAAACCCGGCACCGAATACCATGAAAACGGGAATTGCAGCACAATCACATCGGCTTTCAGCAGCGCATCTTGTTCGGCGGCAATATCAAACCGACGGTTCGGATACAGCGCATCCAGTTTGCGGATTTCGGCTTGCGGTAGGGATTTTTCCACTTCCGCCAAAATTTCGGCATTGGCCAGGGAATGTTGCAAATCGGGGTGTCCGGAAATAATCAGGATGTTTTTCATATTCGGTTTCCTTGTAGGGGTTTAACGGAAAAGAGTTTTTAAGCTTTATCGCTTGCTGATGGGGTGTATTATACGCAGAATGTTTTTTATGATTAGACGCACAATTTCTAAATTACTATTAGGTATAATCTAACGATGGACAATTCATTCTACGGCCAGCTCAACGTTTTCCAAACCATCGCCCAAGAAGGCAGTATTTCGGCGGCGGCACGCAAACTGGAAATCGCCGTACCTTCAGCGAGCCAAGCATTAAAGTTATTGGAGCAGAAAATCGGTGTGCCGCTGTTTCACCGTACCACGCGCAATATCCAGCTCACCGATGCCGGCAGGCAGCTTTTGGAACGTACCGAACAAGCCATGGCAACGCTGCATCAGGCTTTTGAGGAAGTGCGGAATTTTGGCGAGCAGGTGAGCGGCACGGTGCGGATTACCATGGCACGGGTAATGTATCAGCTTGTTTTGCGCCCGCATTTGGCGGAATTTCACCAACGCTATCCGCAAATTCAACTGGAAATTTCGCTGAATGACGGGCTTTCGCACCTGATTGAGGATGGTATTGATTTGGGCATTCGCTTCGGCAACCGTTTGGATGAAGGCATGGTTGCCCGCAAGCTGCTGAACGGCACGCAGGAAGGGCTGTACGTCAGCTCAAGCTACGCCGCGCAACACGGCACGCCGAAAACGCCCAAGGATTTGCCCGCCCATAAATTCATCGGCTACCGCTTTATCTCGTCCAACAAAATCGAGCCACTGGTGATTGCGCAAAACGGGCAGGAAACCGCAGTGGAAATGGATACGCCACTTATCTGCAACGACCCTGAAATCTTATTGGATGCCACCCGCCAAGGCTTGGGTATTGGGCGGGTGTTTACCCACAATATGCAGCAACAGCCTGACCGCGCGGATTTTGTGCCCGTGTTGCAAAAATATTGGCGGCAGTATCCGCCGTTGTATCTTTATTATCTGCAACACAGCCAGCGGACGAAAAAGGTGCAGGCGGTGATTGAGTTTTTGCTGGAGAAAACGGCGCAATACCGTTGAAGTTGGGCAGACTGAAAACGGACGAAGCGGGAAGCGGCAAAGCCAAATTTCAAAAGCAGCCTGCACTTTGTTGATGGAAGTGCAGACTGCTTTTTATTTTTCAGGTAGCCTTTTCAGACGACCTCCACCCGCAGCGCATCCATAATCAGTTTAAATACAAATAATAACGTACTAGGACAACAACTCAACCGGTTGCCATAATTTGAGGATATCTGCGACAATAATACATGTCATCCAAGTGATGTCGAGGTCGTCTGAAAATCGGTTTTCCAGTTTTCAGACGACCTTTCCGTTGTGTTTAAACCGCTAAACAGTATTATCGAAAAGCAATCAAGATACCGAATAAAACCGATTTACTCCTGCCAGATAATCTCGTGTTTAGAACCATAAGTAATCTTTTTAATATTGCGTTCAAGAGCAATTTCTTTATCTAGCTTTCCTGAATATTGTGAACCTGCTAATTTTTGAAATAAAGTAATATTCAGCTCATCATTGTGGGAAGTTGTCTTTATATCTGAAATGCCCATTGCGCTATTGCCTAATAAACCTGTCAAATGAACCTGCCTATAATCCTTAGCTTCATGGACAGTAATTTTGAAACTCCCAATATCATCCAACTTGATTTCGTCATTGGCGAAAAAGCAGCCGGACAATATCAAGCCGGTAATACCCAGCATAGTTACCTTAATTTTCATCGTCATTTTATCCTTCGATAGAAACATCTTCTAGTGTGCCGTCAAAATTGCCATCCATAACAATACGGTATCTCTCAACAAATCTCCATCCTTGAAGCCGACAATACGCTATTTAAAATTCTTTAGAATCATAAATAAAGGTTTGAAGAGGATTTTCAGACGACCTGACCGACGGTTTTACCCCTATTTACCCTGTTTATTGACAAGGCTCCAATGAGAAAAATTCTTTGATAAGCGCTTTAGACGTATAAACCTACAAAGTATGATGTAATACTGTTTCTTACCCATTTAGAGTAAGTGTATAGATTATGGGTAACTCTTTTGCTGTATTGTCCTTGTTATTTAGAAAAAATAATAATGATACGGTAAGTTTTATTATGTAATTTCAGGTTGTTTATCCATCATCCAATTTATCGTAGGAGCGATTATGCCTCAAATGAAATTTAAATTATGGCTGCCAGTGTTGCTGGCTGCCGTTTTAGCAGCCTGTTCACAATCACATCAAACAGTTGAAGCACCTGCTGCCACCAATTCAGCCGTACCGAGTCAAAGTGCGCAAGCGGCAGAGAAATTAGGAACAAGCTGGGGCGATGAAGTGGAATCTTCCGTTCATTCCGTAAATTTGCGCCGTGTCAGTCAGGAACCTTTGGCGCAAAGCGTATTAAACTACTCTTCCAAAGATTATCGCGGCCGCAGCGTCAATTCGATTGCTTTAGCTTCAGGCAAAGTGGAATTGTCTATACGCGGTGATGATGGCAGCCTGCTGCCGATATTCCGTGACAAAGGCAACTACTATCTGCGCGGTACAGACGGACAGGCATACCGTTTGGTCTATCAAAACAACAGCAACAAAACCTTGGAAATCGTAGCCAGCGTTGATGGTTTGGATGTGATTTCAGGCAAATCGGCCAGCAAATACGCCGACGGTTATGTCTTGTATCCTCATGATTCTTTAGAAATCGAAGGTTTCCGCAAAAGCAGCAGCGCGGTGGCGTCGTTTGTCTTCAGCAGCCCCCGCGACTCTTATGCCGCCAACTCGGATAATGGCTCCATCCGCAATACGGGTGTAATCGGCACTACAATTTTCGAACTGTACGACCCAAACCGCAGCAGAAATGAACCTCAAGCCTTTCCCGCCGATGACGGATACGCCAAACCTCCTACCCGATAAGGCATAAATAATAAAAGCGGTCTGTAAACCAAATAAGGTTTCAGACCGCTTTTTATTTTGCAGTAGCAATGAAAATACAGTGGATTAAATTTAAATCAGGACAAGGCG
>NZ_KV838113.1:4452-11811 GCF_001838645.1 Neisseria sp. HMSC70E02
GTACGGCAAGGCGAGGCAACGCCGTACTGGTTTATAGTTAATCCACTATAAAATAACTTGATAAAGATAAACAATAATAATCTGTTCTAAATCGTCCTAAGACAAAAGGTCGTCTGAAAACCGGTTTTACAGATTTTCAGACGACCTTTATGCTTTTGAAGCTCAGTTCAACCTATTTCTTCAAAATATATTTGCGTACAGCGGCATTGTGTTCTTCCAGATTATGGCTGAACTGGCTCAAGCCGGTGCCGTCCATTTTGGATACGAAATAGAGGTATTTTTCATTCGACGGATGTGCGGCGGCTTCAAGGGCGGCTTTGCTCGGCAGGGCGATGGGGGTCGGGGTTAAGCCGCTGCGGGTGTAGGTGTTATACGGCGTATCGCGCTGGAGGTCGGCTTTGCGGATTTTGCCTTTGTACGCGCTGCCCATGCCGTAAATCACGGTCGGGTCAGTCTGCAGGCGCATGCCGATGTTGAGGCGGTTGACGAATACTGAAGCAACATGGGCGCGGTCGTCTTCGTGGGCGGTTTCTTTTTCAATCAGGCTCGCCATAATGAGCATTTCATACGGATTTTTGTAGGGCAATCCGCTTTGGCGATCTTCCCAAGCATCTTTCAGACGACGTTGCATGGTTTGATAAGCGGTTTGGTAGATTTGCAAATCGCTGCTGCCTGCGTCGATTTCATAGCTGTCGGGGAAGAACTGGCCTTCGGGATTGCTGCTGAGCGCGTCGGGGGCAATTGCCTGCATGAGTTCCGCATCGCTCCAGCCGCGTGTTTTGTGTTCGATGTCGGGGGTGTTGTCGATGATTTTACGCATGGTGGCAAAACGCGAACCTTCGACGATTTGAACGGTAACGGCATCGGGTCTGCCGTTGCGGATTTTCTGTAAAATGCCCCAGGCGGAAATGTTGGAAGGGAGGCGGTACGAGCCGGCGTTGAGTTTGTTGTGTGCACCTATCAGGTAGGCGGCTGCGACCAGCACATGGCGGTTGTAAACGACTCCGTCTTCGGCAAGCGTACGGCTGACGGAAGAAATGCCTTGGTTTTTGGCAATTTTGATGCGGTATGCTTTGCCGTTGTCTTTGGGAACGAACAGCAAGGCGGCGAACACGGCGGCAACGGCAACAAAAAATACCGCAAACCATTTCAACATTTTTTTCAGCATGGTAGGATTTTTGATTTGTGAACGTCGTGCGACAGTATAACCGAAATGCGCGCCTTCTTCCCTGCACGCCCGCCCGACGTATGTTTTTTCCGCCTCAGTGGTCGTCTGAAATAAAGGGTCGTCTGAATATGAATCTTCCGTCCGAATGTCAAGACATTGGCTGGCAACAAGGCTGGTGGCAGCCTGCGCGCCGCGCGTTTTCGCCGAACTTCGAGCCGCGTGCAGAATCAGAAGTCGTGTCGCTGGTGGTTTTACACAATATTTCGCTGCCGCCTTTCGAATATGGGACGGGCGCGGTGGAAAAGCTGTTTACCAACCGCATCAACCCCAACGAACATCCGTTTTTCAGCGTCATCCACACCTTGCGCGTTTCCAGCCATTTTCTGATCACCCGCGAGGGCGAGGCGGTGCAGTTTGTTTCTTGCGACGATATGGCGTACCACGCGGGCGTGTCGTCGTTTCGCGGACGTGAAAAGTGCAATGCGTTTTCGGTCGGTATCGAATTGGAAGGCTGCGATTTCGAGCCGTTTGCCGAAGTGCAATATCAAACGCTGGAAACCCTGCTGCAAGCGTTGATCGGGCATTACCCCATCACCGCTGTTACCGGTCATCAGGACATCGCTCCCGACCGCAAAACCGACCCCGGCCACTTTTTCGACTGGCAAAGATTGCAGGCAGCAGGTTTCCCGGTTGTCCGTTAATCGCTCAAAAATGCCATATAGCATTTTTCAGACGACCCAGCCTCATTTTGGGCTATCATTCACGGCATTTGCTGTCAGAAAAGTTTATTTTCGTTATAATCGAATGTTCATACGGGACAATCCGTGTCCGACTCCGACGAACTTACTCGCGGCAATACGATTCCGCATACGCCCAAAGGCAAACCGCCCCGGGCAACGAAGACGGAATGCCGCTCTTACAAAAAAGTGATTACCCATGATTTTCATCGTCTTAGGCTTGGCAGTCATCCTTGCCGTCATCGCCTACAATATGTACCAAGAAAACCAATACCGCAAACAGGTGCGCGAGCAGTTCGGCCATTCCGACAAAGACGCGCTCCTGAACAGTAAAACCAGCCATGTGCGCGACGGTAAAGAATCCGGCGGCAAAGGCCTGTTCGTCAAAAAAACGAACAAAGCCCAAGAAGCCGCGCTGCGCAACCTGCAAGAACAAGACGAAATCTTCGCCGCCAAAGCCAAACTCGCCAAACCTTCCACCATCAAAACCGATGTCGAGTTGGCGATTGAAGACGACTTTACCGACGAGCCGGTACAGCATACTGTCATCGGACTAAACAACGAAATCACCACCCAAGCCGCCAGCGACGAGCCGGTCAACCTGCCGTCCGCCGCCAACCAACCTTTGGTCAGCTTGGACGAATTGTCTCAAGTCGAATTGCCGTGGTTTGACCCGCGCTTCGACTACCTCGCCTACATCGCCCTTTCCGAAGCGCAAGAGCTGCACGCCCTGCCCCGCCTGTCCAACCGCCACCGTTTCCAAATCATCGGCTGCACCATGGACGACCGCTTCCAAGTTGCCGAACCGATTCCGAGCGTGTATTACCAAGGTTTCGTTGTCGGCCTGCAAGCAGTCAGCCGCAACGGTTTGGCAACCCAAGAAGAATTGCAACAGTTCAACCAACAGGTTGACACCTTCGCCCAACTGATGGGCGGCAAAGTCCTCCACACCGATTTGGCAGCGTTTACCGAAGTCGCGCAGGCATTGGATACCTTCTGCGCCCGCGTCGATCAAACCATCGCCATCCACTTGGTTTCACACAGCAACATCAGCGGCGTCGAACTGCGCGCTTCTGTTGAAAACCTCGGCTTCGTATTGGGCGAAGACGGCGCATTCCACTACACCGGACAAACCGGCAGCCCGATGTTTGCCATCCATAGCCTCACAGGCGATGCTTTTACCAACGCCCTTTTGGACAACCAGTCCTACAAAGGCTTCAGCATGCTGCTCGACATCCCGCATGCGCCCGCCGGCGAAAAAACCTTCGACCTCTTCATGGACTTGGCGGTACGCCTCTCCGGTCAGTTGGGCTTGGATTTGGTCAACGACAAAATGGAGGAAGTTTCTACCCAATGGCTCAAAGACATTCGCAATTACGTCTTGGCGCGTCAGGAAGAAATGCTCAAAGTCGGCATCAAACCCGGCAGCAAACAAGCCCTGCGCCTGTTCTCCTAAAATCGAATGTAATCAAAGCGGATATGTCGTTACGGCATATCCGCTTTTTTTCGGGTAAAATTCAGCTGTTTTCAACCTATCATTTTTCAGACGACCTTTGCCCGTCCCATCATGTATAGTGGATTAAATTTAAATCAGGACAAGGCGCCGAAGCCGCAGACAGTACAGATAGTACGGCACCGATTCACTTGGTGCTTCAGCACCTTAGAGAATCGTTTTCTTTGAGCTAAGGCGAGGTAACGCCGTACTGGTTTAAAGTTAATCCACTATATCAGACAAAGGTCGTCTGAAAACCTTCCTCCATGAATCCGACCGCACAACACATCCGCCACCTCACCGACCTCCTCAACCGCTACGCCTACGAATACTACACCCTCGACGCGCCCAGCGTACCCGATGCCGAATACGACAAATTGTTCCGCGAACTTGAAGCGTTGGAACGAAACCATCCTGAGCTCAAACTGCCCGACAGCCCGACCCAGCGCGTCGGCGGCGAGCCTTTGGCGGGATTTGCCGAAGTGCGCCACGAAGTGCCGATGCTCTCGCTGACCAACGCCTTCTCCCCGCAAGATGAAAACGGCGTGTTCGATCATGCCGAAATGTACGCTTTCGACCAACGCGTGCACGACGGCTTGGACGGCGCCAATCCCGAATACGTTATCGAACCCAAATTCGACGGCCTCGCCATCAGCCTACTCTACCGCGATGGTGTATTGGTGCAGGCGGCGACGCGCGGCGACGGCACGACCGGCGAAGACGTTACCCAAAATGTCAAAACCGTCGCCAATATTCCCCTACGGCTGCACGGCGAAAATCCGCCCGAACTCATCGAAGTCCGCGGTGAAGTACTGATGCTCAAAGCCGATTTCGCCGCCCTCAATAAACGACAAGCCGAAAACGGGCAAAAACCCTTTGCCAATCCGCGCAACGCCGCCGCCGGCAGCCTGCGCCAACTCGATTCGCGCATCACCGCGCAACGCAAACTGCACTTTTTTCCCTACTCCGTCGCCCGACAACAAGGCGGTTTTGTCGCGGAAGAACACATCCAAGAACTCGCCTATTTCCGAGAACTCGGCTTCAGCCTACCCGACGGCAATTTCGGCTGTTTCAAAAATATCGACGAAGTATTGGCGTTTTACGAACAAATGCAGCAAAAACGCCCCGAACTGCCCTACGAAATCGACGGCATGGTCGTCAAAGTCAACAGCTTGGCGCAACAGCGTGAACTCGGCTTCATCTCCCGCGCGCCGCGCTGGGCGATTGCCCACAAATTTCCCGCCGAAGAAGCCCTGACCATCGTCGAAGCGATTGACGTGCAAATCGGGCGCACCGGCGCCGTTACCCCCGTCGCCCGCCTGCAACCCGTATTCGTCGGCGGCGTCACCGTCACCAACGCCACCCTGCACAATCAGGACGAAGTATCGCGCAAAGACGTGCGCGTCGGCGACACCGTCGTCGTGCGCCGCGCCGGAGACGTGATTCCTGAAGTCGTGCGCGTGATTTTCGAACGCCGCCCGATGCAGGAAACCGCCGTTGCCGTTTCAGACGACCTCAAACATCAGCAAAACGACCTGTTTGCCGAAACACCGTCTACCAATCAAACCCAATCTGTTCCGCTCCACAAGCCCTACCGCCTGCCGACCCGCTGCCCCATCTGCCGCAGCGAAATCGAACGCGAAGAAGGCGAAGCCGTCGCCCGATGCAGCGGCGGCATGCTTTGTCAGGCGCAACGCGCGCAAGGCTTAATCCACTTTGCCTCGCGCAAAGCGATGGACATCGACGGCCTCGGTCAAAAACAAATCGAGCAACTGGTCGCCCAAGACCTCGTCCGCCACTTCGCCGACCTCTACCGCCTCGACATCCCGACCTTGCAAAAAATGAAGGAAACGGCGGATAAAGCGTCGTCTGAAAACGAAAACGGCGACGCCGAAACGGTTTCAGAGTACGCAGCCTCCCCGTGGGACGACCTGTCTGAACGCAACACCCAAAACAGCAAAAAACAACCGACCAAGTGGGCGGAAAACATCCTTGCAGGCATAGAAGCGAGCAAAACGCCCGAACTCGCCCGCTTCCTGTTCGCGCTCGGCATCCGCCACGTCGGCGAACGCACCGCCAAAACGCTGGCGCAGGCATTCGGCTCGCTGGAACACGTCCGCCGCGCACCCGAACCCATCCTCGCCTGCCTGCCCGACATCGGCACCGTCGTCGCCCGCTCCATCGCCCACTTCTTCGCCCAAGACGCGCAGCAGGCGATGATAGACGAGCTGCTCGCCGCAGGCGTTGCCCCGCAAACCCAAGCCGTTACCATCCCGCCCGCCCGCCACGCCGAGCCGCAACGCTGGATTGCCCGCCTGCCCGGTTTCAAAATCAGCGAAAACAAAGCCCAAGCCTTATGGGAACTCGCTGGCAAAAGCATAGAAGGTCTGCAAACCGACAAAGCCCTGCCTGCCGACTGGCAAGCATGGCGCAGCGAAACACAAAACGCCGCACTGCTCGAAAACCTAAAAACCTTCTTCGCACAAACGTCGTCTAAAAACCAAGATCAAGCGTTTTCAGACGACCTAAACGAAGCCGTAGCAGGCAAAACCTTTGTGTTAACCGGCACGCTGCCCACCCTCAAACGCGACCAAGCCCAAGCCTTGATCGAAGCCGCCGGCGGCAAAGTTTCCGGCAGCGTGTCCAAAAAAACCGACTACGTCGTCGCCGGAGAAGCTGCCGGCAGCAAGCTAGAAAAAGCCAACGCCTTGGGTGTGGCGGTTTTGAGCGAGGAAGAGCTTTTGGCGATGCTGGATTAAGCATTTATTAAAGATACTCAAGGATGTGACCGAGCCAACTTCCCGACTGTCCAAATCGTTGATTCTGTTCTCAATCAATTTGGCAACTTATCGGGGAATGAACACTCTAAATCTGTTGAACGCCTTTTAAATGCCTTACCTTTTTGCCGCCGACAATGTGGCAACCAAGTCAAACCTAGACAACCGAGGTCGTCTGAATTTTCGATTCGACAATCAAATAGAAGGAAACTGAATGAAACCGATCAAAAAAGCCGTCTTCCCCGTAGCCGGTATGGGTACGCGCTTTCTGCCCGCTACTAAAGCCAGCCCGAAAGAAATGCTGCCCATCGTCGACAAACCGTTGATTCAATATGCGGTAGAAGAAGCAGTAGAAGCAGGCTGTACCGAAATGGTGTTCATCACCGGCCGCAACAAACGCAGCATCGAAGACCATTTCGACAAAGCCTACGAGCTGGAAACCGAGTTGGAAATGCGTCAAAAAGACAAACTGCTGGAACACGTCAAAGACATCCTACCTTCCAACATTACCTGTCTTTACATCCGCCAGGCCGAGGCTTTAGGCTTGGGACACGCTGTATTGTGCGCCCGCGCCGCAGTGGGCGACGAACCCTTCGCCGTCATTCTTGCCGACGACTTGATTGACGCGCCCAAAGGCGCACTGAAGCAAATGGTCGATATCTACAATCAAAGCGGCAACAGCGTTTTGGGCGTGGAAACCGTCGATCCATCGCAAACCGGCTCGTACGGCATTGTTGAAGTGGAAAAACTGAAAAACTTTCAAAGAATTACCAATATCGTCGAAAAACCGAAACCCGAAGAAGCGCCGTCCAACCTTGCCGTTGTCGGCCGCTACATCCTGACCCCGCGCATTTTCAGCCTTCTGGAAAACCTGCCGCGCGGTGCGGGCAACGAAATCCAACTGACCGACGGCATTGCCCGCCTGTTGGATCACGAGTTCGTCCTCGCCCATGCCTTCGACGGCAAACGCTACGACTGCGGCAGCAAACTGGGTTATCTCGAAGCCACCGTCGCCTACGGCTTGAAACATCCAGAAACCGGCGCGCAGTTCCGCGAACTGCTGAAACAATACATCCCCCAATAAAGCAAATGACAAAAGGTCGTCTGAAAATTTCAGACGACCTTTTTGTTTGTACGGATACACGGTTTTCTGTGTATAGTGGATTAACTTTAAACCAGTACGGC
>NZ_KV838113.1:11911-30952 GCF_001838645.1 Neisseria sp. HMSC70E02
TGTCTGCGGCTTCGTCGCCTTATCCTGATTTAAATTTAATCCACTATAAAAACCGAAGTGTAATGCTTAAAGCTTAAAGCGGCCCCCGCAAATCTTCCTGCGTATTGCAGCTGAAAAAAACATGTTCCGAACCAAAATGCACCGATCTCGCCCGTTGCTGATGCAGCCAGCCGCTCAAGGTTTTCATCCCCGAATACAGATACGGGACGGTGCTTTGCAGGATTTGCGGACGGATATACATTACGTTGTAATGCGGCGTGACCGGTGTTTCCACATAAAACGCATTGCACAAAGGCGTGCGCTTGGAAACCGTTTCAAATTTCGCCACCAAATCAGGCAGCAGCGCAGGCATATTGCACGGCACCACCAGCAGCCAATCCGCCGCCGCAATCTGCAAATCATTGGCAGCCGTACACAGAGCCGCCAGCGGTCCCAAATGCTGCCATTGGCGCGAATCGGCAAAAATATGCGCACTACGGCGAGCATATTCTTCCAAATTCCGGTTGGCGCTGATAGCAATGTGTTCAACTTGTGGACGCAACGCTTCAATAACATGATCAATCAAAGGTTTGTCACGCCACAATACTAATCCTTTATCCGTCCCTCCCATTCGCTCTCCCTGCCCGCCGGCCAATATCAATGCGAAGGTTTTCATTTTGGTAGTCCTTTGTGAAGTCGCTGGTTTTGTGTGCCCATACTGTTAATCGGCTGATTCTTATGTTTTTAATTCGTAGATGTTATGTTCCTACCGATTCCCTGCGAAATCGGCACATCATCCCAGGTCGTCTGAAAAGACGGTTGCCCGCGATAAAATTCATATAAAGTGAATTTTATCATAACACGATTTTACATTAAAGCGCATATCGCCTCATTCGCACCAAATTCCCCTTCGGACAGGTTGTTTCCCCGCCTAAAGGATGATATGTTTATAACATTTGGCAACAAAACGCCCTTCCTTTATTCCATGAGCTTACGAACCCTATTTTCAGGCGGCCTGAGCCTGTCCTCACGATTAAAACTGCTGACTGTCTTATGGGTTGGTTCGGCTTTATTGTCCGTCATCCTGACCCTGATTTTATCGCTGAGGCTGGAAAACGCAGCCACCGTCATTGATGATGCCGCAAGCTTGAGAATGCAGGTTTACCGTTTGGCCTATATGGCAAGCGAACGCACCCCGCAAGCGCAAATCGACAATCAATTGCGCGAATTTGAAGGAACACTCCTGCGCATCACCCAAAGCGATGCCATCTATCCCCTGATGCCTTCGGAAACACCGCCGGCCTATGGCCTGATCCAATCCATGCTCTTAATCGACTGGAAATCAAATATCCAACCCGCGCTGAAACGTTACCGCAGACCGACGCAGATCGAACTCTACCGCTTTGCCGGCAATATCGAATTGTTCTTACAGGCATTGGAAAACGCCAACGAAAAAAACACCTTATGGCTGCGCCGTTTCCAAATGGCGATGATGCTGATGATTTTTGTCGCCGCAGGTTTAATGATCGTATGGCACTACGCTTGGATTATCCGTCCGCTTGAAACCCTGCGCGACGGCGTGGAAACCATCAGCCAAGGCCGATTCGGCGTACAAATCGATACCGAACAAATTCAAGAGTTTGCGCAAGTCAGCAAAGGCTTCAATCAAATGAGCAGTCGTCTGAAAGTCCTCTATACCGATTTGGAAGGGCAAGTCGCCAGACAAACCCAAGACCTCGCCCGTCAAAACCGTGACCTGACCCTGCTCTACCAAACCACGCGCGACCTGCACCAAACCCTAACCCCGCGCGAAGCGGCAGAAGAATTCCTCGCACGGACCCTGCCTGCAGTTTCCGCAAGCGCAGGCAGCATCCGCCTTTTAGACAACGACCGTAAAAACACAAACCTTATTGCCTCCATCGGACTGTCTGAAGCCGAAGACAGAGATTCAGATACCGAACAAACCCAACCTGAAGAAGAAACACCCCTATTCAAACATACCGTCGTTTTTCCCATCACCTATCAAGAAGAAGAACTCGGCATCCTGACCCTATATTTTTCAGACGACCCCACACTTAACGACAACGACAACGAACTCCTGCGTACATTATGCGGTCAATTAGGTGTATCCATCGCCAGCAGCCGTCTCGAACAAGAGCGGCGCCTGCTTGCCGTACTCCAAGAGCGCAACCTGATTGCCCAAGGTTTGCACGACAGCATCGCCCAAGCATTGACCTTCCTCAATCTTCAAGTTCAAATGCTGGAAAGCGCGTTCCATGCCAACCAGAAAGAACAAGCCGAAGAAAACATCCGCTTCATCAAAGACGGCGTGCAAGAATGTTACGAAGACGTGCGCGAACTCCTGCTGAATTTCCGAACCAAAATCAGCAACAAAGACTTCCCGGAAGCCGTAACCACCCTGCTGTCCAGGTTTAAACGCCAAACCAAAATCAATGTCGAAACAGTATGGCAGGACGACGGCCGCACATTAAACGATGACGAACAGCTGCAAATCATCTTCATCCTGCAAGAAAGCCTGTCCAACATCCGCAAACACGCCAAAGCCCAACACGTCAAAATCAGCATGCTCAACCAACAAAACTTTACCCTGAGCATCGAAGACGACGGTATCGGCTTTAACCTGCAACACCTGCACAAACTCTCCGGCGAACATGTCGGACTCGGCATCATGCAAGAACGCGCCCGCCGCATCAATGCCAACCTAGACATCCAATCCCAGCCCGAACAAGGCACAACCGTTACCTTAACCTTACCGCAACACAAGAGAACGACCCATGACTATTAAAATCATCCTCATTGACGACCACACACTCTTCCGCAGCGGCATCAAAGCCCTGCTCTCCCGTCAAAGCGACTTCGAAGTCATCGGAGAAGCCGCCGACGGTTTGTCCGGCGTCAAAATGGCGGAACAGCTCAAACCCGACGTCGTCTTACTCGACCTTGACATGCCCGTCATGAACGGTCGCGAAGCACTGGCACAAATCTTGGGCGTCAACCCGAACCAAACCGTCATTATGCTGACCGTTTCCGAAGACAGCGACGACCTGACCGAATGTATGCGCATCGGCGCACGCGGCTTTTTGCTGAAAAACATCAACGCCGACTTCCTACTCGACAGCATCCGCAAAGCCGTCGACGGCGACAACGTCTTCTCTCCCGAAATGACCACCCGCCTCGTCCAATCCCTGATTTCCCCATCCGCACCGCGCACCGACCAGGCACTCTCCACCCTCACCCCGCGCGAACTCGAAATCCTCGGCTACCTCGCCGCCGGACACAGCAACAAAGTCATCGCCCGCCATTTGGACTTGGCAGAATCCACCGTCAAAGTCCACGTCCAAAACCTGCTGCGCAAACTCAACCTCAGCAGCCGTGTCCAAGCCGCCGTTTACGCCGTCCAACACAAAGTCCCGCAGCCTGAAATCAATTAAACGGCTCAGGATGCTGATGCGAAAGCGGTAAAAACAAAAAAGGTCGTCTGAAAACGGGCAGAACGAATTTCGCTCCAACGTTTTTCAGACGACCTTTTCCATCAAACAGGTGTAGAAATGAAGATACTGATTTATTCGGTTTTACTTCCCATCAGCTTGCTTGTCCTACCCCATCTCATCAGCTTAATGCTCCCCAAAACACACCGACTCAGCAAAACAACCATATTCGATGCACCGATAAACCGTGTCTACCAAACCATTACCGACAATCAACATTGGCAATACCGCTCTTCTTTGGACAATTTACAGATTATCAGCCAAAAAAAGACGAAAAAATAACCGCTCGAAAGCGGTTAGATTTTATAGTGTGGTGCGACGGAGAGTCTTGAACTGAATAGATAATATATTGTTTTTATTTAATTAAATTTTTAATAAATTCCAAAATACCGTAAAAAATACCGTAAATTTGTTAAAGTCAAAATTTTTCAGGGGCGTTTTGTGGTATTTCTGCCAAGCTGTGAAATATGGTCGGATTGTAACACCAGCAATCACGCGCCGTCTTGTGGGCGGTGTTTGCTCTATTCTTCCAGCCGTCCGATATTGCCTTTCGGGTGGCTTTTGTTTGTATCGGCTCTGTCGGTCATGCGCCCAAACAAAAAAGCGTATATATACAAAAAAACGCAAAATCGTTTGGTACCTTTGGTACCAATGGCTAAAAGCCTTGCCAGTCATGGCTTTCACGGTACTAAAACACATATCTTAACTTTGGTACCGTTTGGTACCGCTCCTATTTTTTGGGCGTAACCATATGAATATAAAGGGGTACCAAATGGTACCAAATCGGTACCAAGTAAATTTATGTTCATTTGGTACCGTTTTTTCTTTATTTTTATATTTATATTCATATGGTTATAAATATAAAGTTTTGTGGTTCCAAAGGTACCAAATGATTTTGCCTCGCGCATAGGGTTTTATCTGTCCGCGCGTCTTGGTCTTCTTTTCCCTTTTTATGGACTCTAAAAATTCGTTGTATGGCTCGCGCGCGCGTATTGGTCTTGAAATTATTTATCCCTCGTCTGTCTTTGTCGGTCATGGCGGAAATAGGGCGTAATTGCGCCGTAGGCGCGTTTTGCTGTTTGGGTATGGATTGGTATCGGGCAGGGGATGAATAGCCCTAATTCCCGAAAATTAGGGGCTTGCCATCGGTTTTATGGCGGATGGGATGGATTGTCTGAAGTAATAGGCGTAAAAAAGCCCGCCTGTATCAGTCATGGCGGGCTTGGTGGGCGTTTTGAATTAACCCTATGCAAACGGTCAGTCGTCCAGTTCCATATTGGGGGTCAGCACATAAAACCAGCCGTTCCCTTTCCGTCGGTGTTGGTAGCCTTTGTTTTTATGGTTGTATTTCAGCAATCCCCCGTCTGACAACACACGGCAAACTTTTAATTCATCGAAGCTTTGGGCGATTTCATCGGCAAAGACGCGGCGGATTACCCATAATTCCAATTTCTCCCCCTCCTGTTTCCGATAGCCTGCGTGGTCTTTGTTGGTACTTTTATCGCTCCAATCCGTAAACCTCATGCCTAACGCGTATAGGTCGATAAAGTCCTCCGCCTGCTCGATAATTCTGCGGTCTTCGTGTTTCCCCGCTCCGTTGGTTTCCAGCCATTCATCAAAGCATTGTTTCACGCCTGCCATGCCTACGCCTGCGGCTAAACCGGTAACGGGGGCGGCAAGCTCCAAAGCGGCGGCGGCAAGGGCAAAGCGTTTCGCCACTCTTCGTGCCTGCCCTGACAATTCGGGGACGGTCTCCATAAATGCGATCATGCGCTCGTTTGCCTGCCGTTTGGCTTGTTCTAGGTCGTCTGAAAGCCGGCGGATGAACGCTCTGCCCGCTGCCCCGTGATATTGTTCGGCGGATTGGGCGATATGTTCGCTCAATAATGCGCCGCTCTCGAAGCCGTGCAAGGTATCGTAAATACCGTATCGGGCGGCGGCTCTGATACTGGGCAGACGGGCGGCTTGCCCGGCGTTCCAATCGCCTTTGTGGTGTTTCAGGATGGAATCGGGGGTCTTTTCGCCTGTCGAGAACATCATCACTTTCCAGCGGCTCAAGGCGCGGTTGCCGCCCTGTTTTGCGCCCTGTACTTTGTTGATTCCGTTCATGACGCTGTAAACGGTGTCGCCGATGACGTGGGGGCTTGCCTGCCCGATTTCGTCCAACACCAGCAAGCCGTCATTGCGGGCGGCGGCGGTATTGGAAAAGCCTATTTTCGTGCCGCTCCAAGACAACAGGCTGCCCGATGGTCTGCCCCATACGCTTAAGGCTGCTTTTGCGGCGGTGGTCTTGCCGTCGGATGAATCGCCCGTCAGATGGAAGCCGCCTGATTCTTCGCTCAACAGGGACAGCAAGGGGGCGGCAAAGGACGCGCCCAATGCAAGGCATAGGCGGCTGTTTCCCGCTGCGTATCGGGCGATATTTTGCTGCCAGTCGTTAAGCTCTCCGTTTGGTCGGTATGCCGCCGCTTGGCTGGTGTCGCCGTTGTAGATGACGGCGGGGGTTTTGCCGTCCGCCGTGATGGTTTCGCCGCTGGGCATGATGTAGGTGTCGCCGTGCCAGCCTGCGCGGTCGGTAATGGTAAAAGCGGTACGGCTGCCCTGTGTCTGCAAATAGTCTGCCAGCCGCTCCCTTTTTGCCCGCCCGCTCATGACGGTTAAGCCGTAACCCTGCAAACGCTGCCAGCCTTGAACCGTGCCGATTTCCGCTTGCGGGATGGCGGCGGTCTTAGTTTGGCGTGTGATTTTGTCCTGCCAGCGGATAACGCGGTAATACGCGCCGTCGTTGTCCTGCCCCGTGCCGATGATGTCGATAGGGTCGGAAAGCAATAGCGGCTCTGCTTCAACGGCTTCTCCGTCTTTGCCTGTCCTGACGTTTATCCACCATACGCCCCGATGGTCGGTATCGAAGCGGGGGCGCGGGCGGTATGGTTCGATGTCGTTGATGTTGTAGCCTTTGTTGCTTTCCTGCTTCGCTGTTTCGGTATTTTTCATGCTGCTTTTCCTCCGATGGTGTGTTTCAGGTTGTCTGATTGAGTTTCAGACGACCTTTTGGCTTCTTTCAGTTCGTCCAATGCGTCATAGCCTGCAGTATCGCTCTGCCAAATGCGCGCCTTGATGCCCTGCTTGATGGCTCGGACTGCCAAATCATGCGCGGCTTTGAAACCTACGGGGCGCGGCGTGTCGTTATCGGCAATAATCACAATTTCCTTGAGGTCGTCTGAAAGCCAGTATTTCGCCAAGCTGTTTGCGCTCAAGGTGGCAGATAAGCCCCAATCGCGGGTATGGAACAGTTCGCGGGCAGCAAGGGCGGTTTCTATGCCCTCTGCGATGACAAGCCGTCCGTTTGCAGGGATGGGGAACAAGTGAACCGCCATACCTGAAATGCTGCCCTGTTTGCGGCTCTGCATTTTCTTTGCCGGCAATGTTTCGCCTGTTTCGGGGTGTTTGATTGCCAGCTTCTGATAATGCGGGGCGTGTAGCCCGTCCTCTCCATATGGCTTGTCATAGGTCGTCTGAAAATAGGTCATGTGCAAGCCTTGAAGCTCTCCGCCCGTATCGCGGATGGCACAAACCATACAGGGGAAACGACCGATAAAAAGCGGCTTGTCCTCCCCCGTCGTCCAATAATCTGCCTCTCTCAAAAAACGGATGTTTTCAGGTAACTGCGCCATGTCCAAACCGCGTGATTTCAAATACTGCACGGCGGGGGAATCGGCGGTTATCGGCTCTGCCCCGTTCCACAATGCGGCAAGTTTGCCGATTTGGTCTTTTTCGGGGCGTGGTTGCGTCTGTGGGCGTGTGGGCGGTATCGGTAAGGGGTTTGCCCCGCCCATGTTCAAAACGCCCGCTACGGCGCGCAATGCTTCGTCAAAACCGCAATTCAGGTAATGCATTACCAAGCCGAAACCGTCGCCCGCGCCATTGTTGTAATGGCTGCAAATGAATGTGCCGTTACCGTCCTTGTCGTCGTACCTGAAACGGTCTTTACCCCCACACGCGGGGCATGGTTGGTGTTTGTTTTTCAGGTATCGCGGGTCTATGCCGATGGCGGCGTGAATTTCCTGCCAGCGGTATTGCGCGGCGGCTTTGATGTCTTGATAGGTCGGTTTCATTGTTCTGCCTCCCCTGTTACAGGTTCTAAAACCACCCCCGCCATCGGGTCGGTCTCCCATATGGTCGGTGTTGTCTGCATTGCCTGCTCCGTCTCCGCATGGGCAGGCTGGTTACAGGCTCGGATTGCCAAAGCCATCAACAACACCCCAAACACCAGCAAAGCGCGGTTGGAATAGCGGCGGAAACGGTCGTTTTTGTCAGTCGGTTTCATGGTTTCATGTCCTCCATGCCCCAGCGCACCAAAATTATCAAGCATTGAAAAATCAAATACTTATAAAAACACTAGGGCGAAGTTTGCCCCATGCCGTCTGAAATAGGCGGCATGGCGGTTTAGGTTTTACGGGGTTTGGGGTTTATTTCGCGCCGCGTGTTTGGCTGTGGATTTGGCTGCCGATTTCGTCATTCAAATCCGCTGCCGTTCTAAACAGGCTGAAAGAGTGAAGCTCTGCCAGCGTCTCCACTTCGTTTTTGGCGGCTTTGATGAGTTTTCGGACGGTTAAAGAGAAGGTGTGTTGGTCGATAGCCATATCGGTCAGGATTTCGGCTGCGTCTAGGATGGCGGCAAGGTTTTCGGCGGCGCGGTCTGCGTAAAAGCAGGCGTCTGCTGCGTTGTTTGCCAGCTCGAGAGGAATGGTTACCGTTTGGGCTTGATTTTGAATGGCTTGGATTTGAATAGAATTTGAAGATTGCATTTGAAATGCTCCTAATCGTAAAGTGAGATTTGAGAATGCCCAAATAGGGGGCGGTGCTCTCTCCTGCGATTAGTCAGGCGTGGGCGTTACCGTTACCACACACCGCCATAACTCGTGATAGGTCGTCTGAAATGCTAACGTTTGATAACATTGCAAACGCCCGTAAAAGAATTTTGGCGATAAAAAATCAGCGTTTACCCTGCTGATTTGGGCTAATCGTATTTGAGAGAGAACCAAGATTCTGATTCTCAAGGCTCGATTTGTCAAATGATTTTTGCATTGGACGGGTTAAATTATTTTATCCAACACAATCAAGACGGTTGCATACTCAATGCGCGCTATGTCGTTTCCAACGATTCCGATGATGTCGGCAAGCGTAATTTCACTGTATGACTTATTAAAAAAAGCGTTGCTGACTTGCTTTATTTCCTCTTGACTTAACGGGCATTTGCGCTCTTCCTGTTTCACTTGGCTGATTTCCGCCTCTGCCTTGATTTCCGCCTTATCCACCAGCAAGCCCAGCATTTTTGCCTTGCCCATCGTTGCCGATACCGCCGCGCTGCTTTGCGGGGTAGGGGCTGCCAGTGCCGCCGCCCGCGCCTGCTCCAATTCGCTCAACAGGTCGTCCACCGTTACCGCGTGTCGTTGCCGCGCTTCTGCCTTGAGGTCGTCCACCATCGCGGAAATATCGGGGTCTTGAAGCAGCTTATAGGCTTCATTCGTTACCGTTTCGGGCTTCATGTTGTCGGTGTTGTAGGCTTGCCGGTATGCTTCGCTCGCATTGCCCGTTTCCACATACAGACGGGCAAACTGTTCTTGTTTCGGGGTCATGTCCTTAATCCTTTTAGAACGCCGCCCAATAGCGATTTTTCAGCCTTTGGGCGGCTGTTTGAGTGTTGCTATTTCAAATTGTCCAAAGCCGCTTCTTTTTCTTTCTCCACGTCTTCCAAGATGTCGAAAATAGCGTTTTCTTCCCCGCCTGTGCCGTCCATCATGTTGAAGAAGCCGGGTAAACGTAAATCAATGATTCGATTTGGCAGGGATTGCCCATAGGACGGGCAATCAGCCCGCAAACCGTTTTCTTGTAGCTTCGTTTTCATCTCAACGGCGGCTTTACCGATTCCCACCAATTTCGCGGCGGCTTTAGCATAGGCTTGGGCAGCCTCCAAATATTCGGGTAAGTGGGTTTCTTCTATATCGGCGATAAACAGCTCATATCGGGAAACGGACAATAAATTGCGAAGCTCTGAAATGCGGTTCAGATGTTGAAGGCGTTCATTAAAAAGGCTTTCCAACAGTTCTTTTTGCGCTTCCAGCATATCGGCGGCGCGGTCTGCTTCTTCGCGTTTGGCGGCAATCTCTGAATCAAGCCCTTTGGCTTCTTCGCTGTTTGTGGGTTTGCCCATTTTCAACAGGTTGGCAAATATGCCTTTGCGTCTGTTTCGCAGCCCCGCAAATTCATTGATAACCGCCTGCGCTTCTGTAACGCCCGCTTCTGCCGCTTCAATTTGGGCGGTCAGTTCGCTGCATTTGTCTTCTGCTTCTTTCAGTAACTTTTGACGGGTCGCAAAAGTTGTCTTTGTATATTCGATATTCATAGTAAAGCTCCTGATTTAATTGATTAATACGAACCGACCGCGTTTCACGGTTTCGCCAAATTGGTTGGTTACTTCTTCCATCACGGTAACGATGTCATGCCCCGCCCTGCGAAGCTCCATGATGCGCGTGTTATAGCCCAATATGCCCATTTGGGAAAGCTCCCATGATGTAACGCTGCCCTGTTTCAATCGGGATAAAACGCGCTCTCTTTGACTTGGCGTTTTTGCCTTGCCGTTGGTAGAATAGCTGCTCATGCTTAATAATCCTTTCCGCCGTCTGAATGTCCGTTCAGGCGGCATTTGTTTGCGCCTGATAAATCAATTTGCCTGCTCTTCGCGTTTGGCTGCCAGTTTGCCTATATAGTCGTCAATCTCGCTCGCAAGCCAACCGGTAATATTTGCGGAAAGTTTGATAGGCTTAGGAAAATCAGGGCGGTAATGACGGCTCTTAGGGTTTACCCAATTCCAAATAGTCGCCCGTGAAACACCTAATGCGCGGGCAGTATCGTCTGCTCTTAATACTGTGTTGTTCATATGCTTTTGCCTTTCTCTAGTCGGATTAGATGACAGGCAAAAATATAGCCGCCCATGTGGGCGGCTTTTCCTAAATATGATTTTTTAGAACCTAATTAGGCTACTGCGAAAGACGGTCAATACCTTGCTTGATGTATTTTGCTAATGTGTCTCTAGTAGGGGGCTTGCCTAGTTTATCAGCTTGCCTTTCCCATTCTTGGATAATAGTTTCCGCAGCCTCATATGGTTTACTGCAATCTGTTTTTGTATAGATAGCAGAAAGTGCCGCAATAATTTCAGCTTGCTTATTTTCAGTGCGCTTACTGATAGGTTTTTTTATTTTCATTCTCTCGCTCAATGCTTCTTTTAGTTCTATTAAGTCATCCTGAAAGATACACAAATCATTTTTACCTACCTTAATGGTATTATCGGGTATATCTAAATCTTCCCGCTTTATACGCATATCTTCAGATAGTGCTAACCCATCCAATAAATTATATGGAATATAACAAAATCCCCAGCGTTCAGATTCAATCTGTTCAGCGGATGGTGTGGCGATAGTTTTCTCCAATACCTCATCAGTGCCTATAAATGCTAATTTATCAACAATATTTACTGTTAAAAACTCTTTTTTTCCCTCTAAGTATCTAGCATTAATTTCTTCTAAACGGATAAAGTCGCCCTTGTATAGCACCATTTCAGGAATTTCAGCATACTCGCCTTTTTCATCTTTATCATATAGCCAATCGTGATATGGTCTCTTCGTAAAATAATATTCCTGTCCAATACAATTTATATATACCTCAGTCAAACCAATGGCTGCATAATGTATCAAATCATCTGCTGTATATGGGTCGTTAAAATCTTTACTTAACTTCTCTGCTGCCGCTTTAAGCGTGTAATATAGTCTCCAAGCCATTTTTACCTCTTATAAATTCCTATACTATTTTTCAGTCTTATAAAAAACACTCCGAAACTCGAAGCGGATATTTTCAGACGACCTCTAATCAGTCTTGCCATCTCGAATCATTTGTAATGCCTGGTTGTATCGCTCCCGTAAATAGTCGCTATACCATTGCATAAACTCGATCCGCTCATTCAGATAATCGGCGCGGTTATAGGCGGCGCGGATTTTGTTGTTTTCGATATGGGCAAGTTGTCGCTCTATCGCGTCAGGGTTGAAGCCTTGTTCATTCAAAACGCTGCTGGCAAGGGAACGGAAACCATGCGGGGTTACTCTGCCTTTGTAGCCCATACGCTCAATGATACGACCTATTGTTGCGTCGCTGATAAAACCGTCTGTCTTGGTTCTACTGGGAAACAGAAATGGCGTATTACCAGTAAGCTCTTTCAGTTCTGCCAAAAGTTCAAGCGTCCAGTCAGCCAGTGGGACGGCATGGGGCGGTTTCGGCGCGGTCTTTTCGTGCTTCATGCGCCGGGCGGGAACTGTCCATATTGCCGCATCAAAGTCTATTTCATTCCATTGCCCGCCCCTTAGTTCCGTGCTTCGTAAAAAGGTCAGCATATTCAAAATCAGGGCTATTCTGTTTTGCGGCTCAATCTCTGCCAGTATCAGGCGGCGGAAAAACTCGGTCAGTTCTTCACGGGGCAGGGCGGGGCGATGGTCGGTCTGCTTGGCGGGGATGTATTTCCGCAATGAATAGGCGGGGTTGGTTTCCACTACTTCAAGCATGACGGCATAGTCAAATATCGCGCCTGTCCATTCCCTGATTTTTTCCGCCGTATTGTTCACGCCCCGTGTCATTACGCCGTCGAGAACCGTTTTAATATCGCTTACCCTGATTTCCTGTATCGGCATTTCGCCGATAACGGGGAAAACGTCGGTTTCAAAATATCTCAACACGCGGGCGGCGTGGTTTTCTTTCCAGCGGATCAGGTTGTCAGAATGCCAGCGGCGGGCGATGGCTTCAAAGGTATTTAGGGCGGCGGCTTGCCGTTCGCGTTTTTCCTGTTGCTTGGCTTCGCTGGGGTCTTGCCCCGATACAAGCAAGCGGCGGGCATTCTCGGCAGCGGCGCGGGCTTCTACCAGTGATACGGTTGGATATTTGCCGATTGAAAGCGTTTTCCGTTTGCCGTTATACGAAAAATCAAACCGCCATAACTTCCCACCGCTCGTATTGATATACAGATACAAGCCCTTGCCGTCATTCAGCTTAAATGGCTTTTCGGCGGGTTTGGCGTTTTTGATTTGGCGGTCGTTCAGCTTCATTTTTACGGTATTTTTTCGAGGTATTTTTCAGATACCGCAAAAGATACCGTAAATTTTAGGTTACTTCAATTAAGCTGAATTAGACGGAATTATACAATCAGGAAGAAGACAATAGGATAGCAATCAGTCTGAAAGCCTTGTATTTATTGAGATTGGTTGATGGCATTGGGCGGGATTAAACGAAAAAAAACGCCTGAAATTTTCAAGCGTTTTTGTATGTTGGTGCGGACGGAGAGACTCGAACTCTCACACCTCTCGGCGCCAGAACCTAAATCTGGTGCGTCTACCAATTTCGCCACGTCCGCGTGATTAAACTGGGGATTATACACAAAGTATCCTGCTCTGCAAACAATCTTTGGCTTGAAATTGCTTTATTCCGACCGATATAATGGCAGGTCGGTTATCTGCCGGAACACACTAAATATCAAAGAGGAACATCATGCCTGTTTTACTGATTCAGGATTTTTTACAGACACAGGGTTTGAAGCTGTCTTCAGACGACCTCCGTGTTGCTTATCTGACCGCGAAGACGGTAATGGATATGGGCAATGCTTCGATTGACCGCTCGGTTTTATGGCGTGAAGAAGACGGTTGGAAGCTGGCAGACCATATTGAAGAAACACCGGAAAATGAAGTTTTGCTCAAACAGGTTTTCATGGCTCTGGATTCGGTATTCAGTCGCGCAAAAGCTGTCAAAAGCGCGGCGGTTTATATCCACATTCCGGGCGAACCGCATGCAAGGCTGGTTCGTATCTCTGCACAAGGCGAGCCTTTGGAGAACCTGTTGGCGGTGCATGAAGAAAACGGTACGGTTTACCTTGCCTGCCGTACGGCGCAAAGCGGTTGGATGAATATTGCCAACGATATAGCTTATTGGCTTTCGCTGGACGAAATCCAAGGCAGCCGGAACAAGGGCAGCGGAAGCCAGTTGTCCATCCCTGTGGCAACGCAAAACGGCACGGTTTTGGGCGTGGTTCACGTTGAATTTGTCGATAAAGATCAAGCCGATGACGCGGCCCAAACGGATTGGTCGGCACTGGCTTTGGCACTTGCCGAGCCGCTGAAAGCATTGGCAGGCATCGAAGACAAGGAAGAAGAACATGAATAATACCTTGAAATTCATCGCTTCCTGCCGCCTGCCGACCGAATGGGGCAACTTCACTATGCACGGTTTTGAAGAACCGAACGGACAAGAACACATCGCTTTGACGATGGGCGATTTTTCAGACGACCTCCCCGTTCTGACCCGCATCCACTCCGAATGCTTGACCGGAGATGCCCTGTTTTCCAAAAAATGCGACTGCGGCCCACAGCTTGAAGCGGCGATGAAGGCGGTTCAACAAGAAGGGCGCGGTGTGATCGTTTATTTGCGTCAAGAAGGGCGCGGCATCGGTTTAATCAACAAAATCCGTGCCTACAAGCTTCAAGACGAGGGGATGGATACGGTCGAAGCCAACCTCGCGCTCGGACTGCCCGTTGACGCACGCGACTTTACGCTTGCCAAGCAAATCTACGACCATCTGAATATCCGTGCTGTCAAGCTGTTGACCAACAATCCTGAAAAAATTCAGACGTTGAAAAATGCAGGCATCAATGTTGTCGAACGTATTCCGCTCCATGTCGGCGAGAATGCGGAAAACGAACGATATCTGCACACCAAAGCCGATAAATTGGGGCATATGATTTTTGATTGAGATAATACTAAACTTATTTATTATTTATATTCAAATAAATATATTTATCTTGAAACAAACGGCTTGCCCTGATAGAGGTTTTTTGGTTTAATCCCGAGTTCTCGGGTGATTAGCTCAGTTGGTAGAGCGTCTGCCTTACAAGCAGAATGTCGGCGGTTCGACTCCGTCATCACCCACCAGGTTTCCTTTCATTGTTGCAAAACAATGATGCGCGGTGGTAGCTCAGTTGGTTAGAGTACCGGCCTGTCACGCCGGGGGTCGCGGGTTCGAGCCCCGTCCGCCGCGCCAAATTTAAAAAAAGCACCGATTTGTCGGTGCTTTTGTTTTTTAGTTGCTGCATTTTGTATATTGGATACTCAATCTAAAAAAGGTCGTCTGAAAACCGAATACAGTTTTCAGACGACCCCAATCTCAAAAAGCTTTATTTATGACCATATTCAGCAATATATTGGGCAATTGCAGCTTCAGGGTTAGCAGCGTTAATAAGTTGAGGTACTTCTACATAACCGCGTTTAACCAGATTTTTTTCACGCAAAGCATTACCTTGCATTCCGAATACTATATAAACGCCTAAACTAAGAAGGCCGACTATGCCACCCAACATCTCATTCTGACCAGCTAATACATTTAACACAACAAAGGTGACAAATATTCCAATCCCCAAACCCCACATTTTTTTCACACAAGCCCAAATAGCCCCAAAGAAAAATGCGGGCCAAGACCAGCCTTGTTTGACTGCCTCGTACTGGTTCATAGGATTTTTAAAAATCTTGTAAAGCTTCATAAAACACCTTTCTTTATATGCCTTAAAAAGTTAACGTCATGATTCTATCAAAATATATTAAAAAGTTGAATCATTATAAGATTAACGGTCGTCTGAAGACTCAATCCGGTTTTCAGACGACCTTTCATTTATTTACACAATCCCTACCTTATCATTCAGCCCAGTTTTTCTTCTTACTGGTCTTACCTATGCCCGGATTGAAACTGTTGGTCGGGTCAAGTTTGCGGTAGAACTGTTTGAGCGCGGGTTTCGCTTCGTATAAATGACCGACGTTGTGCTCGGCGGGATATTGCGCGCCGCGTTGGTCTAAGAGATGGAGCATTTCGTGTTCCAATGCCATGCAGTCGTTGCCTTTTTTGATGATGTAATCCTGATGGAAAACGTGGCACATGAAATGTCCGTAGTAGAGCTTGTGGATGATTTTATTGTCGATTTCCGACGGCAGTTTTTCAAACCAGTCGCGGTCGTCGCGGCGCAGGGCGATGTCCAGCGCAACCAAGTCTTCCACTTCGTCATCATGCACGGCGCGATAGCGGATGGCGGCGGAAGCGACGGCAAAGCGGTGCAGCATGGCGGCTTGGGTTTCTTCGGCGTTGCATTCGAAAAACGCGCCGCCGTGGTGCGCAAAATACTCTTTCAGGAACGCGCGCGCTTCATCGACGCCTTTTCCGCCCATTTTCAGAATCAGGTGGTGTTCGTATTTGTCGCGGTAATCGCGCATGGATTTGGGCAGGTGGTCGGGCAGATATTTGCTGACGAACTGCATGACCTTGTCGGAAAAATGTTTGGGCAGAAAGCTGACTTTTTTGCCGAATCGGTCAACTTTGGCTTTGAAATCAAATAATTTCGGCAGTTGGTGCGTGCCGAATTTTTTGATGACGTAGAACGTGTCTTTGCCGTACACGTCGGCAATATCGAAAGCGTCACGATGGATATACTCACCGGAAACGGGCAGGCTTTCAAATTCGCCCAAGGCGGCGCGACGGATGTCGGTCAGTTCGTTGATGTCGTTGGTACCGATGTAGAACACGGCGGTTTGCTTCTCTTGCGGGAAGGTGTCCAAGCGGACGGCGAAAACCATCAGTTTGCCCGCGCAACCGGACGCTTCGTAATGGCGCGCGGGGTCGGCATTGAAACGCGCGGCGGTGGGCTCGTCCACTTGGCGCACATGGTCGCAATAGGCGTGGTCGTGTCCTTTGCCTGCATCTTGCGTGATGTCTTTTCTTTGATAGTGATGGCCTTGAAGATTAGTCAAGATTTCTTCGGGCGTGTCGCCCAAATCTATGCCCAAATGGTTGACCAGTTCCAGTTTGCCCTCTTCGTTGATTTGGGCAAACAGCGCCATTTCTGTGTAAGCCGGGCCGCGCTGCACCAATGCGCCGCCGGAGTTGTTGCACACACCGCCCAAGACGGACGCGCCGATACATGAAGAGCCGATGACCGAATGCGGTTCGCGCCCCAAAGGTTTCAGCAGCAATTCGAGCTGGTTCAGGGTCGAACCGGGCAGGCAGACGACTTGTTCGTTGTTGTTGATGGTTTGAATGATGTTCATCCGCATGGTGTTTACAATCACAATGTCGCGGTCATAATCGTTGCCGTCGGGGGTCGAGCCGCCTGTCAAACCGGTATTCGCCGCCTGTGTAATCACAATCACGTCCGCTTCGACGCAGGCCTGCAAAATTTTCCACATTTCCAGAATGGTTCCGGGGCGTACCACCGCCAACGCCCTACCCTCGCCGAAACGGTAGCCTTGGCGGTATTGTTCGGTTTTCGCGGGGTCGGTGATGATGTATTTTTCGCCGACGGTTTGAGTCAGGCTGCTGATTAATTGCGAGGCGTTCATGATGCGCTCCTTAGGGCTGGTTTTATTGGATTAAAATAGTGATTGTAGTAACGCGACACGGCAAAGTAAAGGTCGTCTGAATACGGTCCGGCAAGGAATACTGCAAACCATCCACATCATCCGTCCACACGCCCTACCCCTGAATTGGCCATTTTCCCCGCTATACACAATTTTTTTGCCGAACGGTGTGAACAGCCTGTGAATAAGTTCTATTACCTTTTGATAATCAAACAAAAAAATACAATGCTTAAAAAATAGGCAGTTTGTCGGTTTAGTCACATACCGTGTTTGCCTTTGTGTGTGCAGTCTGTGGAAAAGTCAGCTAACTTATTCTATTCTCAACCAAAATATTCAATGATTAAAAATTAGGCAACACGGTGTATAATCCGATTGATCAAACACACCCACTCAAAAATCCCGATTTTCAAAAAAAGGAAAAGGAATGCACACCCTTTCGGAACAAGTCCGCTTAAATGAGGCGCGCAAAAAGTTGGCAAAAAGCAGACGTTGGGCGACGGGCTTGCTGCTTGCGGCGTGCGTGCTGTTTGCAGCCTCCGCCGTTTATGTGCGCCAATATCCTTGGTTGGGATTTGTCAAAGCGTTTGCCGAAGCGGCGATGGTGGGTGCGCTGGCGGACTGGTTTGCCGTAACCGCGCTTTTCAGACGACCCCTCGGCCTGCCGATTCCCCATACCGCGATTTTGCCGCGCAATCAGGCGCGTATCGGCGATGAATTGGGGCGGTTTATCGAACACAATTTTTTGCAGGGCAAACCCATCGCCATGCGTATTTATCAAGCGCAGCCCAGCGATAAATTATTGAAATGGCTGGACGGCGAAGACGTGAAATCGCACTGGCTGCCGTGGCTTTCCAAGCAGATTCCGACCCTGCTTGCCATCGCCAAACCGGAACAGACGGCGCGTTTTACGGCGATGCTGCTGGAAGAACGTTACAGCGGCGGACAAATCGGCAACGCGCTTGCCGACGGTTTGCGGCTGCTGAAAGCGCAAGGGATGCACGAAAAAGCGTTTGAAAGCCTGCTCCGTCAGATTCGGCGTTGGCTGAAAACGCCGGAAACCCGCGAAATGCTGGAGCAGAACCTGCGCGAATGGGCGGCGAAAATCGAAGGCGGCAATCCCGGAACTTGGGACAGGCTTAAAGCGGCGGTGAAATCGACCTTGGTGGAGAAAGTCGATGATTGGGCGGCAGAAAAAGCGTTGGCATGGATAGACGGCTATTTGGCAACTGCGGACAAGCAGGACAACGCGCTGCGCCGACAATTCTTGGTGCAATACGACGAACTGACCGAACGCCTGACCACATCGCGCCTGTGGCACCGCCGCCTGGACAAATTCAAAAAACAGCTCGCGCAATCGCCCGCCCTGCAACGTCAAATCATGACCTTATGGCGCGGCATTCTAGACTGGGCGCGGGAAGATGTGGAAAAACAAGACTCTTTGTGCCAAGCACAACTGGAAAAGCTGCTGCATCATATGCGTTCGCAAGCTCAGGCATACCCGCAATTTATGCGGCGGGCGGATGTGCGGATTTCGCTTTTGGTTCGGGATTTTGTGATGCGTTATAAAGATAAGGCCGCTTTGTTCGTCGCGGACAAAGTCAAAGGCTGGGACAGCCGCCTGATGGTGGAAAAACTGGAATTGAGCGTGGGCAAGGATTTGCAATATATCCGCATCAACGGCACGCTTGTCGGCGGACTGGTCGGACTGGTGATTTATACGGTATCGCTGTGGCTGGCGGGATAGTATGCAAAGAGGTCGTCTGAAAAGCCCAACGGCGCAAAAAGCAATCGGCATTTTATCCCTACTTTGTCCGTTTATAGCGATTGAAGCCGCTGTTTTCAGACGACCCCTTGCCTTTTCCGACTGTAAAATATCAATAACGCCATTTGCCTAATTTGATAAAATTACGGACCGAATTTGTGCCTGCCTGCTAAGGATGGTCTGTAAAACAGGTCGTCTGAAAATTTCCCGGCCGCTTTTGACGGCTTAAATGTGGATTTCGCAGACGGAAACGGACGGCAGCTTCAAACCTATAGTGGATTAACTTTAAATCAGGACAAGGCG
>NZ_KV838113.1:31052-44965 GCF_001838645.1 Neisseria sp. HMSC70E02
CGCCGTACTGGTTTAAAGTTAATCCACTATATTACGCCGTTCAGACGACCCCTATTTAAGATTGATATGTATAAGTTCCTTCCTATTGTCCACGTTTTGTCCAGACTGGGGCTGCTGTTTTCAATGGTGCTCGCAGTACCGACGCTGATGTCGTATTTTTTTCTGGACAACGCGTTTCCTGCGTTTGCCTACACGGCTTTGGCAACGACGCTGACTTCTTGCGCAGTTTGGTTGATGACCTTCCATTTCCGCCGCGAGCTGCGCCCGCGCGACGGGTTTACGTTGGTTTTGATGTTGTGGCTGGCGTTTGCGCTGGTGGCGGCGATGCCGATCTATATTCACATTCCGGGCATCAGTTTTACCGATGCGTTTTTTGAGGCGATGTCCGGACTGACGACGACGGGCGCGACGGTCATGACGAGCTTGGACACGCTGGCTCCGTCGGTGAATTTTTGGCGGCATATGCTCAACTGGCTGGGCGGCATGGGTATCATCGTGCTGGCGGTCGCGATTCTGCCGATGCTGGGCGTGGGCGGAACGCAGCTCTTCAAGGCTGAAATTCCGGGAATGGACAAAGAAAGCAAGATGGCGCCGCGCATTTCGCAGGTGGCAAAAAAGCTTTGGTTCTTCTACACGATGACGACGGCGGCGGCTTTTCTGACACTGCATTTTGCGGGGATGAGCTGGTTTGACGCGCTTTGTCACGCGATGTCGGCGGTGTCGCTGGGCGGTTTTTCGACACACGATGCCAGCATCGCTTATTTTGATTCGCTGACCGTTGAATGGGCGATTATGTTTTTCACGCTTTGGGGCGGTGTGAATTTCGCTACGCATTTCACGGCGCTGACACGACGTTCGCTCAAATCCTATTGGCAGGACGAGGAATGCCGCGTACTGCTGGTGCTGCTGGCGGGCAGTATTTTGATGTCGGCGGTGTATCTGTGGCAGAAGGATTTTTATGCAACCTTTGGGGATTCGCTGCGTTTTGTCAGCTTCAACTTTGTCTCCATCGGGCTGGCAAGCGGTTTTTCCAACACGGATTTCGCGCAATGGCCGCTGATCGTGTCGCTGTGGATGTTTTTCCTGTCTAACCTGTTGGCAAGCTCCGGCTCTATGGGGGGCGGCATTAAAAACGTGCGGGCGTTGGTCTTGTTCAAATTCAGCCTGCGCGAGATGATGATTCTGCTGCACCCGAAAGCGGTGCGCACGGTCAAGGTCAACGGACGCATGATTCCCGACCGCATGGCGCTGACGGTGATGGCGTTTATTTCGATTTATTTCATGACGACGATTGTGTTCAGCTTTTTGCTGATGGCAAGCGGGATGGAATTTATCTCCGCCTTCACCGCCGTTATCGCGTGTATTACCAATGCGGGCCCGGGCTTGGGCGAAGTCGGGCCGGCGGGCAGCTATGCGGTATTGAGCGATGTGCAGAAATGGCTGTGTTCGGCCGTCATGCTGCTGGGCCGCTTGGAGATTTTTACGGTGTTGATTTTGCTGACGCCGGCTTATTGGAAAAAATAAAGACGGGTCGTCTGAAAACGGATTTCGGGTTTTCAGACGACCTTTTTGTTATAGTGAATTAACTTTAAACCAGTACGGCGTTGCCTCGCCTTAGCTCAAAGAGAACGATTCTCTAAGGTGCTGAAGCACCAAGTGAATCGGTTCCGTACTATCTGTACTGTCTACGGCTTCGTCGCCTTGTCCTGATTTATGTTAATTCCACTATAACAAGTTTGCCGCATTCTGACGGATGCGTGCAAAGCGGCAAGCCTTGAAAAGGAGCGGCTCTGCGTTAAACTGCAAGAGCAAAACAAGCAACGCAAAGGAAATACGATGGATATCCTTACCCGCCTTCAAAACTTGCCGCCGAGCAAGTTTCATTACAGGCTTTTGGTGCTGGTCGGTATCGGCTGGCTGTTTGACGCGATGGATACCGGGCTGGTGTCGTTCATCCTGCCAGAGCTGGGCAAAGACTGGTCGCTTGCGCCTGCGCAATTGGGCTGGATTGTCAGCATCTCCTTTGTCGGCATGGCATTGGGAGCGGTCATCAGCGGCTGGTTTGCCGACCGCTTCGGCAGGAAAACCGTTTTTGCCGGGACGATGGCAGTGTACAGCGTGGCGACGGGTTTGTGTGCGTTTGCACCCAACCTGTCCGCGCTTTTATTTTTCCGCTTCTTCGTCGGCGTAGGATTGGGCGGGCAGCTCCCCGTCGCAGTGTCATTAGTCAGCGAATACGCCCCGCCGAAAGTACGCGGACGCTTTATCGTGTTGCTGGAAAGTTTTTGGGGGCTGGGCTGGCTTGCCGCCGCACTCGCTTCCTATTTCTTTATTCCCAAATTCGGCTGGCACAGCGCGTTTTTAATCGGCGCGCTGCCGATTGTGTATATCCCGCTGGTGTTGAAATTCATCCCCGAATCCGTACCCTACCTGCTCTCGCAAGGCAAAACGGACGAGGCGCACCGGCTGGTCAGCCGCTTGGAAGAAGAAGCGGGAATGACGCCCGCCGCAACAGCCGTAGCACCGCCGCAACAGGAAAAACAGCGCATCCGTTTCATACAACTATGGCAACAGCCTTTCGCACGGCGCACGCTGATGCTGTGGCTGGTTTGGTTCGGCATCGTCTTTTCCTATTACGGCATTTTTACTTGGCTGCCGAAACTCTTGGTCGAACAAGGCAATACGGTGGTTAAAACCTTTGAATATGTGCTAGTGATGATAGTCGCGCAACTGCCCGGCTACATCGCGGCGGCGGCATTGGTGGAAAAAATCGGGCGCAAAGCGACTTTGGCGGGCTTTCTCGCCGCCTGTGCCGTCTGCGCGTGGTTTTTCGGGCAAAGCAGCAGCGCCGCCGAAGTCATGGCATGGGGCAGCCTGATGTCGTTCTTCAACCTCGGTGCATGGGGCGTTTTATACACCTACACGCCCGAACTCTACCCCCTCCGCTTCCGTGCCTTCGCTTCCGGCTGGGCGGGCGCAATCGGACGCGCGGGCGGCATTCTTGCGCCTATGGTGGTCGCCAAAATGGTCGGCGGCAGCGGCGGATTCGGCAATATATTCATGATGTTCGCCGGCGTGATGATGCTGATTGTATTGGTGATTTTGGCTTTAGGCGAAGAAACGAAAGGCAGGACGCTGGAAGACATCAACGGATAAACGCCGTTTTTCAAATCATCCCGCCAAATAAAAGGTCGTCTGAAAGTGTCACTTCACCAAAGTCAAACAACACTTTCAGACAACCTATTTCATTGAAATCCGGCTACGCGCCCTATTCCGCCCAAATTACCGTTTCCGACGCATCGCGGCGCGGTTTCGGGGTAATGTCGCGCACACGGTAGCCGAAGGTTGCGGCGACGGACAATCCGTAATGTTCAGGGTCGAGCAATCCGTCTTCGGCAAGGATTTTTTCCACTGCGGCATACTCCATGCCTTCGATGGCGCAAGAATCAATGCCGAGCATTGCTGCGCCGGTAAGCATATTGCCCAGCGCGATGTAGGTTTGCTTGCTTGCCCAGTCAAACAGGGCGCGTTCGTCGTCGGCGATGGGCATATCGTGGGTTTGGAAACGGCGGTAGCGTTCAAATGCGCCCGCCCGTTCTTCGGCGGTCAGACCGCGTCTGTCCATCAATTCTTCAAAAGCGGGGCTGTCGTAGCGGGCGTGTTTTCGTGCCAATAGGAAAACGACGTGGCTGGCATCCGAAATGGAAGCCTGCATCCCCCAAGCGAAGGGTTTGATTTTTTCGCGCAATGCCTTGTTCTGTACGACCACAAACTGCCACGGCTCGCAGCCAACGGAGCTGGGCGAGAGGCGGCCGAAATCAAGGACGGCAGCAAAATCTTCGGCACTGATTTTGCGCGCGGGATCGTAATAGCGGACGGAAACGCGGCGTTTGAAAATTTCGAGGGCTTGTTCGCGGGTCAGTATCATGATGATTCCTTTGATTGAGTATGGAAGGGGCTTCCTTTCGGACAATCAGAATGGTCAAACGTTCGCAAAGATTGCAACACCAGCGGCATCGAAACCGTTTGACGGTTGTGTGCAGAAAGGTAGGCGGCGTTAATCAGCTCCAGCGATTTCAAGCCTTCGCGTCCATCGACAATAGGCTCGGCTTTGCCGCGCAATACATCGACAACATTTTGATAATACAGCGGATGCCCGAAACCGTACACCGACGTGGTTTCGTAATTGGCGGTTTTGACCTGCTCGTCGTAATCGTGCTCGTCGGCAAAATTCCATTCCTGAATTTCGTTCACCGCCATACCGCCGATGCGCACCGTGCCGGTTTCGCCCAAAATGGTAATCGAGCCTTCGAGGTTTTTCGGATAGGTGCACATGGTTACCGCCATCGAACCGAGCGTGCCGTCGCGCCAACGGAGGTTCATCACGCCCGTGTCTTCGGCTTCAATTTTGCGGTGGGTCGCAATCATCGCCTGCACTTCCGCCACCGGGCCGATGAGCCATTCCATCAAATCGACGTAGTGGCTTGCCTGATTCATGAATGCGCCACCGTCCATCTTCCAAGTGCCGCGCCAACCGCCTCCTTGGTCGTAATACGACTGCGGGCGCGTCCAAAAAACATTCAAATGCACCATGCAGATTTTGCCGAAGCGTTTTTCCGTTACCGCGCGCTTGAGCAGTTGCAGCGTGGCGTTCAGGCGGTTTTGTTTCACCACGAACAGGCGTTTGCCGGCTTTGTCGGCGGCTTGGACCATGCGTTCACCGTCGTGCAGGCGGGTGGCCATCGGTTTTTCGGTAACGACGTGAAAACCGGCTTCCAATGCCTGTACTGCCTGTTCGGGGTGCAGGCCGGACGGGGTGGTGATGACGATTACGTCGGCATCGGTTTCGGCCAGCATTTCCGCGTAGCGGGCATAAGCTTTTGCACCGGTGCGTTTGACCGCCGCTTCAAGCGCGGCGGGATCGGTGTCGCACACGGCAACGAGTTCGCAATCTTCTTGCAATACTTCAAACGAGCCAAAATGGTTGTTGGAAATACGGCCACAGCCGACCAAGGCGAATTTGATTTTGCGGTTTTGAATGGCTTCAGACATTTTCAGACAACGTATATAGTTATAAAAAACGGAAAAAGATTATAGATAAATCAGCCCTCAACCGATACCTAAAATCATGAAAAATTTGACGGGGCGGCAGGATATGGGGGGTGCTTTCCGCCGTCGGTCCTTTCCTTTCAAACTCAGGCTGATATGAAGTTAATTTACAACAAATGCGTATCGTGGTTTATAATTCTGTTCTTACGAAACAGGGGTGCTGCCTGACACTCAGGCGGCTGAGAAATACCCTTTACACCCGATCGGGATAATACCTGCGTGGGGAGTTTTCACGGATTCTGTCTTTCAGACGGCCTTTTTTGATATTGAAGTCGTCTGAAAAAGCAAAACACTCCTGTTTCTTCTTTTCAAACGAGAAAACAGGAGCATTTTTTATGACTACGCCAAAGAAAACCGCCAAAACTTCCGGCAACGAAGCACGCGAACTTGCCGACTTGAGCGAAGACATCGGCATCCGCTTCAAATATCCGAACTCGGAGCGCGTGTATCTGCAAGGCAGCCGCGGCGACATCCGCGTGCCTTTGCGCGAAATCCGTCAGGACGACACCTACACGGCGCAAGGTACGGAAGCCAACCCGCCGATTCCCGTCTATGACACCAGTGGCGTGTACGGCGATCCGGCGGCGCACATCGACCTGAAACAAGGTTTGCCGCACGTCCGCACCGCATGGCTGGACGAACGCAGCGATACCGAAATCCTGCCCAAGCTCTCCAGCGAATACGGCATCGAACGCGCACACGACCCGCAAACCGCCCATTTGCGTTTCAACCAAATCACCCGCCCGCGCCGTGCGAAAAGCGGCAGCAACGTAACCCAGCTTCACTATGCGCGCCGCGGCATCATCACGCCCGAAATGGAGTTTGCCGCCATACGCGAACGCATGAAGCTGGACGAGCTTTTCAGACGGCCTGAATACGCCAAGCTCTTGAAACAACACGCAGGGCAAAGTTTCGGCGCGAACATCCCGACCCATCCCGACCAAATCACCCCCGAATTCGTGCGCCGAGAAATCGCCGCCGGACGCGCGATTATCCCCGCCAACATCAACCACCCCGAACTCGAGCCGATGATTATCGGCCGCAACTTCCGCGTCAAAATCAACGGCAACTTGGGCAATTCCGCCGTAACCTCCAGCCTGACCGAAGAAGTCGAAAAAATGGTGTGGTCGCTGCGTTGGGGCGCGGACACGATTATGGATTTGTCCACCGGCGCGCACATCCACGAGACGCGCGAATGGATTATCCGCAACGCGCCCGTCCCCATCGGCACCGTGCCCATCTATCAGGCTTTGGAAAAAACCGGCGGCATCGCCGAAGATTTGACTTGGGATTTGTTCCGCGACACCTTAATCGAGCAGGCGGAACAAGGCGTGGACTATTTCACCATACACGCGGGCGTGTTGCTGCGTTATGTGCCGATGACCGCCAACCGCCTCACCGGCATCGTATCGCGCGGCGGTTCCATCATGGCGAAATGGTGTCTCGCCCACCATCAGGAAAACTTCCTCTACACGCATTTCGACGAAATTTGCGAAATCATGAAAGCCTACGACGTGTCGTTCAGCCTCGGCGACGGCCTGCGCCCCGGCTGCATTGCCGATGCCAACGACGAAGCGCAGTTCGCCGAATTGCACACCTTGGGCGAATTGACCGACAAAGCATGGAAACACGACGTACAAGTCATGATCGAAGGCCCCGGCCATGTGCCGCTGCAACGCGTCAAAGAAAACATGACCGAAGAGCTGCAACACTGCTTTGAAGCGCCTTTCTACACACTCGGCCCGCTCGTTACCGACATCGCCCCCGGCTACGACCACATCACATCGGGCATAGGCGCGACCAACATCGGCTGGTACGGCACAGCCATGCTCTGCTACGTTACCCCGAAAGAGCATCTCGGCCTGCCCGACAAAGAAGACGTGCGCACCGGCATCATCACCTACAAACTCGCCGCCCACGCCGCCGACCTCGCCAAAGGCTGGCCGGGTGCGCAGTTGCGCGACAACGCCCTGAGCAAGGCGCGTTTCGAATTCCGCTGGCGCGACCAATTCCGCCTCAGCCTCGACCCCGAACGCGCCGAAAGCTTCCACGACGAAACCCTGCCCGCCGAGGGCGCGAAAATCGCCCACTTCTGCTCAATGTGCGGCCCCAAATTCTGCTCGATGAAAATCACGCAGGAAGTGCGCGACTACGCTGACAAGCAAAAAGCCCAGCGGCAGGGCATGGAGGAAAAAGCGGTCGAGTTTGTGAAGAAAGGGGCTGAGATTTACAGTTGATAAAAAGGTCGTCTGAAAAGTTTTCAGACGACCTTTTTCTATTTCCTGAACTCTTCCCTGACGATGTCGAGCCAAGCCCTGAGCGCGGGGGTGGGACGCTGGTGCTTTTTCCACGCCATGGTCAGTTGCCAGCGGATTTCGGGTTCGGTCAGCGGGACGGCGGCGAAGGTGTCGGGGTTGATTTTGCGGGCGTAGTATTCGGGCAGAAGGGCGATGCCCATATGGTGCGCCACCATGTCGGCGAGCAGGTCCCATTGTCCGGTGCGGCAGACGACGTTGGGGGTGAAGCCTTGGCTGCGGCAGGCGGTTTGGATGGTTTCGTTAAGGGAAAACCCTGAGCCGAACAGGATAAACGGTTCGTGTTGCAGGCTTTTGAGGCTGAGGGCGGCATGGCGGGCTTGGGTGCGCGGCATGAGGACGACGAGCGGGTAGTCGCACAGGGGGATGCTGTCGAAGTCTTCGTGGACGGGGGCGAGCAGTTGTCCGGCGTCGAGTTCGTTGTTGCGCAAGGATTGTTCGATGGCGAGCGAACCTTGTTCGAGGAAGGTCAGTTCGATGCCGGGCCATTGGCGGCGGAAGCGGAACAGGGCGTTACTGAGCAGGTCGCTGCCGAGCAGTGCCAAACCCAGCCGCAGCGTGCCACTTTTGATGTGGCGGTAACCGTCGATGCGGGCGAGCAGCAGGTCGCGTTCGTGCAGGAGGTTCAGCGCGTGGCGGTACACTTCTTCGCCGATGGGCGTGGTGGCGACTTGGCGTTTTTTGCGGCCGTTTTCTTTAACCAACAGCGGCACGCCCAGCTCTTCTTCCAATGCCTGTATGATTTTGCTGACGGTGGGCTGGGTCAGGTTGAGCGCGGATGCGGCGGCGGAAAAACTTTGCAGGCGCACGAGTTCGGCGAAACAGTGCAGGCTTTTGAAGTCCATTATTCCTCTTGGGCATGATTTTGGTGCAGATAATTCATATTATGCGCAAACCGCGTCCTTATAATCAAGCCTTCGTTTCGGATTACGGATGGATAAACCTTATGAATACGCTGACGCGATTTTTTCAGACGACCTTGCAGCTTGCCGTGGTCGGCTTGGTGTGGCTGGTGTCGGATTTGATGGTGCGCTTTGCCCATCTGCCTGTTTCTTCGGGCGTATTGGGGCTGTTTTTGATGCTTGCGCTGCTGGGTTTGGGCGTGATTAAAACCGGTATGGTCGAGCGCGGCGCGAAATGGGTGTTGGGCGAGCTGGTGTTTTTCTTTATTCCGATTATGGTTTCCGTATTGCAATACCGCGATTTGCTTCTTTCCGAAGGTTGGCGGCTGGTGCTGACGATTGCGGTCGGCACCGCGCTGGTGATGATCAGCACGGCGTTGACGCTGAATTTCTGCTACCGCTGGAAACGCCGCCTGTATAAAAAACTGCATGCCTAATGGGGAACAAAAATGGATTACGCCGCGCTCGCCTGCTTCGCTTGGACCTGCTTCGCCTATTTTGTGGCGAAAAAAATCTACCGTAAAAAACCGCTGATGATTTTCTCGCCCGTCGTGACCGTTTCGGTCAGTACCATCGTCCTGATGCTGCTTTTGGGCATTTCCTACGACACTTACCACAAATACACGCAAGGCATCGTTTTCCTGCTCACGCCGGTAACGGTCGCTTTCGCCATTCCGATTTATGAAAACCGCGAAGTCATCCGCCGCCAGCTTCCCATCCTGTCGATAGCGATTTTGGTCGGCATGTTCGTCGGCGTGGCCAGCGCGTTTTTGATGGGCAATATGTTCCACTTCGACAGTGAAGTCACCAACAGCCTGATGGCACGCTCGATTTCCACGCCGTTTGCCGTCGTGTTGGCAAGTGAAATCCACGGTTCGGCGTCGCTGGTGTCGCTGTTCACCATCATCACCGGCTTCGTCGGCATGATATTCGGCGATTTGTTTTTAGCGTTCACCCGCATCCGCTTCCACACCGCCAACGGTGTCGCACTGGGCAACGCCGCCCACGGCTTCGGCACTTCCCGCGCCGGACAACGCCACGAAACCGAAGGCGTGATGGCGAGCCTGACCATGATTTTGGCGGGGCTGTTTATGGTCATCATCGGGCCGAGCATGGTGCATTTGGTGGTTTGGCTGATGGGCTGATAATCAGTTTTACAGAGATATTGGCAACGTCGTCTGAAAAGCCGTTTACAGGTTTTCAGACGGCCTTTTTTTGAGTTGGCCGCGGATATAAACGTTGACAATGACAAAATATTAATACTATGCTGAAGTATTACTCACTAGCGGATATATTATGCAAACGATTCATCCGAACCCATCCCTCCGTCTCAACATCATCGGCACAGGCAAAGGACTGCCTTCGCGGCTGGTCCCTTCCACCGAAATCGACGCCCTGCTCGGCATCAAAGAAGGCCGCACCGAAAAACTCAGCGGCTTGGCGCAACGCTACTTTCTGGCGGACGACGAATCTGCCGATGCGATGCAGCTTCAAGCCGCAAAAAATGCGCTGGCGGCGGCAGGCATCACGATTGACGATGTGGATTGCGTCATCAACGCTTCGGGCATCGACCGTCAATGCATTCCCTTCAACGCCGCGCATACATTACGGCTGCTGAATCCCGCGCGCCCGATTGCCGCATTCGACGTCAACATGACCTGTTTGTCGTTCTTACGCAGCTTGGATTTGGCGGATTCGCTGTTACACAAATATCCCACCATTTTATTGATCAGCTGCGATGTCGCCTCTGTCGGCTTGGACTGGAACGATTTTCACAGTTCGACCATTTTCGGCGACGGCGCGGCGGCGGCGGTCATCAGGTCGTCTGAACGCGGCGGCGTACTGACAAGCAAATTCGAGGTACATCCCGAAGGCTACGAATTCTGCACCATTCCCGCGGGCGGCTATGAAAACCACCCATCCAAACATCCCGAAAGCTATGTCTCCCAAGCGTATTTCCACATGAACGGCAAAAAGCTCTACAAACTTGCCGCCGAAGCCATACCCGGCTTCTTGGATGAAACATTGGCGCAGGCGGATTTGACGTTGGCAGACATAGACTGGATCGTTCCGCATCAGGCAAGCCGCGGCGCTTTGCAACACATCATCAGTCGTCTGAAACTCGATCCTGCCAAAATCGTCGATATTTTCAATACCCACGGCAACCAAATCTCCGCCTCCATCCCCTCCGCGCTGCACCACCTGCTGACCGACTTCCCCGTCCGATCCGGCGATAAAGTTTTGCTGTTTGGCACATCCGCAGGCGTGGGCTTGGGCGCCTTGGTTTGGGAAAAACCATGAAAAAGGCCATTGTCACCGGCGCGACCGGCGGACTGGGGCGCAACCTTGTGCAGACGCTGCTTGCCCAAGACTGGCAGGTAGCCGCCTGCGGGCGCAATGCCGAAATCGGCAAAATGCTGGATACCGAATTTCACGCCTTCGATTTGTCCGACCGCAATCAGACCCTGAAGGCGTTTTCCGATGCCGATATCGTGTTCCATTGCGCCGCGCTGTCCTCGCCGTGGGGGCGTTATGAAGATTTTTACCGCGCCAATGTGACCGCCACGCAAAACGTCTTAGCGGCGATGCGGCAGCACCATATCGGCAAGCTGGTACACGTTTCCACGCCCAGCATCTATTTCGACTACCTCGACCAGCACAAAGTCCCCGAAACCTTTATCAGCCGCCACTTCGTCAACGACTACGCTTACACCAAATTCCTTGCCGAACAAGAAGTTGCCGCCGCCACCGACCTCTCCAGCGTCATCATCCGTCCGCGCGGCATTTTCGGCGAATACGATACCGCCGTCCTGCCGCGCCTGCTCAAAATCTCCGAAAAAGGCTTTCTGCCGCTGATTCGGCGCAGCGGCCGCGAAGCAGGCGGCGCATTAGTGGACGTTACCTACGTCGGCAACGTCGTCCATGCCCTTCTGTTGGCAGCTGAAGCCGATGTGCCCCGCGCCATGCCGTTCAACATCACCAACGGCGAGCCGCAGACCATCGCCGCACTCTACCGACAAATCATCGATACCCTGCATCTGGGATGTCGTCTGAAACCCGTCTCCTACCGCCTGATTGACAGCGTTGCCCGCCTACTGGAAACGCAGGCGCGGCTGACCCGTTCCTTTCGCGAACCCCTCGTCACCCGTTACAGCATAGGCACGATTTCCTTCGACCAAACCCTAGACATCAGCCGCGCCCGTTCGCTGCTCGGCTACGAACCCCAAATCAGCATTGCCGACGGACTGCGGCAATACGCCCGTTCCCTGAAAGGCTGAAGCTATGGACATCCGTTTCTACCACACCGGCTACTGCACCCATCCCGAATGTATGGTCGAACGGGGCGGCAGCCTGCGTAAAGCCGCCTTTCCCGCCATGACCGCCCACATCACCCACCAAGGCGGCAACCTGCTGTTCGATACCGGCTACGCGCCCCGCTTTTTCCAAGCCTGCCGCCGATTTCCCGAGAAATTTTACGCGCTGACCACGCCCGTCACCCTCAGCCAACCGACCATACGCGAGCGTTTGGGCGATGCCGCGCACGACATCAACCAAATCTTCCTGTCCCACCTGCACGCCGACCATATTGCCGGCCTCAAAGACTTCCCCGACGCAGAAATCATCCTTTCCCGCGCCGCCTACGATTTTGTTTACCGTACCGACAAACCCGAAAGCCTGACCAACCGCATCATCGAAGTCAAACAAGGCTTCCTGCGCGAGCTGCTGCCCCAAGACCTGCCGCAGCGCGCCCGCTTTATCGAAGATATGCCCGAAGTCCGCCTTGACGAAGCGTTTTACCCGTTTGAACAAGGCTACCGCATCAGTGCCGATTTGATTGCCGTCGCCCTGCCCGGCCATGCCGCCGGACAATACGGGCTGATAGCCGGAGAATTTTTCCTGATTGCCGACGCCGTTTGGCGGTTTGCGACCATCAGCCACAACCGCCGCCCCAACCCCCTTACCGGCCTTATCGCGCAAAACCGCAACGCCGTCCAAGCCACCATAGACCGCCTGCAACACCTCCACCGCCGCAACCGCGAAATTATCCTCGTTCCCAGCCATTGCGAACCCACCCTGCGCCGTTTGGGTATGGAAGGCTTGGATTAAAACAGGTCGTCTGAAACCCGACGAACAAAGCCCCTCAACTGCACAAAAGAACACACCATGAAACCTTCAAAATGGCAAATCCTCAAATCCTTTTTCCACACCCGAAACTACACGGAACGCGCCGCCCTTGAAGCACACCAGCAAAAACAGCTTGACCGCCTTTTAACAAACCACAACAGCCGCTTCTACCCCCACAGCGCCAAGCTGCAAGACTACCCCGTTATCAACAAACGCATCTTCATGCAGCATTTCGCCGACATCAACACCTACGGCATCAGCGAAAAAGACGCCCTCTCCGTCGCCCTCAAAGCCGAAGAAAGCCGCGACTTCAGCCCCGTTTTTCAGACGACCTCGGGCAAAGAAATCACCGTCGGGCTTTCCTCCGGCACCAGCGGCAACAGGGGTATTTTCCTCGTTTCCCCCGAAGAGTCCGCCCTTTGGGCAGGCTATATGCTCAAACGCATGCTGCCCCGCCCCTACCTCGCCCGCCACAGCATTGCCTTCTTCCTGCGTGCCAACAGCAACCTCTACACCGCCGTTAAAAGCCCGCTGATACGCTTTGAGTTTTACGACCTGCTCGAAGCCTTGGACGCGCACATCCCAAGGCTCAACGCGCAAAAGCCCACCATCCTCATCGCCCCCGCCCAAGTGTTGCAGCAGCTTGCCCAGCATCCCGACCTCGCCATACGCCCCAAAAAAATCATCTCCGTTGCCGAAGTCTTGGAACCGCAAGTCAAAACCCGCATCGAGCAACGCTTCGGAACACAGGTTCACCAAATCTACCAATGCACCGAAGGCTTCCTCGCCCACACCTGCGCCTACGGCAACCTGCATCTGAACGAAGACATGGTCTATATCGAAAAAGACTGGATAGACCGCGAAAGCGGCCGCTTCGCCCCCATCATTACCGACTTCAACCGCAAAAGCCAACCCGTCATCCGCTACCGCCTCGACGACGTTTTGATTGCCAACGACGCCCCCTGCCCCTGCGGCAGCGCATTCGCCCGCATCAGCGCCATCGAAGGACGCTGCGACGACATCCTCGACGCACGCACGGCAAACGGCGAACCTTACGCCCTCTACGCCGACTTCATCCGCCGCGCCATGATTTCAGACGACCTCATCCAAGAATACCGCGTCGAGCAACACGGCAAAGCCCTGCATATTTTCCTCACGCCCGACACAGAACAAACCCGCGCCGCCGCCACCCGCAACCTGGACTGCCTGTGGCAGACGCTGCAAATTCGTCCTTTCGATTACATTTTCCAGCCGGAACAAACCCGCCCCCTGCACCAAAAACGCCGGCGCGTGACGAAAATTTCCCCGTATGGTGAAAATCCGTAAGCGTTTTAAAACATTATCTTTAAAACCAAAGACAAAAAGGTCGTCTGAAAAATTTCAGACGACCCTTCCAGTAAAAAGAAAACGCCATACCCGACCTTACCTTCCTATAGTGGATTAAATTTAAATCAGGACAAGG
>NZ_KV838113.1:45065-49945 GCF_001838645.1 Neisseria sp. HMSC70E02
AACGCCGTACTGGTTTAAATTTAATCCACTATACTTTCCGTAATACCTGTCATGTTAAACTTGCAGTAACGCCCAACACTCTTTCAGACGACCTAAACCTTATGCGCCACCTTATCCCCCTCTTCTTCCTGTCATTTCCGTTAGCAGCCTATGCAGGCGGTGATTTTTCAAAAGCCCAAGTTCTCAGTATTGTAGGCAGCCACGGTTACTATCGAATTTCCGTCCGCCAAATAGAACACCTAATTTATGACGATGGATGTACGACATACAATATCCGTATTACCCCTCCTAGAAAAACCTTTTGGGATCTGCTTGGTCTGAGACAAACTGACGACCATCCCACCGCCGAACAAACACAAGCTGCTGCCGCAGTGTTGAAACAGTATGCTGCCAATCAGCACCCGCTAGAAATCGGCTATTTAGGTGGCGGACTGTATCCTGATCCTCAGCAAAAATGCCTTTATCACGGCACTGGGATGAGGTTTGATGCACCGGACTATTTAGCCGTACGCCAAGACGCACGTATGGATCTATATCCTTATCTGACCAAACCATAAATACATCCCCGCCACAAAGCAAAAGGTCGTCTGAAAACGGACGCAGTCAGTTTCTGCGGAGCTAAAACGAACTCAGTGAATCTTGAGAACAGTTTTTCAGACGACCCTTCCTAATATCAGCCAATCGAAATAGCCCCCCTTCCGCCCCAACCCGCTCGGTTCAAGCCTCATCTACTGCACGATATCGCCCCACTCCAAACCGAATTTCTGTAAATATTTGCGCAGTCTGTCGCTGTCATTGGTTTTGGCACGGCTGTTTCGGGAAACATGAAACAATGCCCTTCCCGCCTGCGCCATGTTTTGGTGTTTGCGGCATTCGTCAATCACGTTCTGCAATTGCAAGCGGTCAAACAAATCCAAATTTTCCCAATCGATTTTGTCGGGGTAGTTATCCGCCTTTTCAGACGACCCCTTGTGCAAAAGGTCGTCTGAATCCGCCTCTTCAGCCCATAACCATTTGAGCCGCTCAATTTCCGCCGCTACTTGCTCCGCCTGTATCCTGCCCTGCGGGGCAAGCGTGGCCAGGCGCATGATGCTAGCGGCAAGGTCGCGGAAATTGCCGCGCCATCGTGCTTCGTTTGAATGGGCGAAGGCAAGGTAGGCAGACAGGGCTTCTTTATTGAAACGGGTGGCACGGCCGAGCTCCTGCGAGGCGAGCGCGAGCTGGTGTTCGATGTTCGGCTCGATGTCTTCGCGGCGGTCGGCGAGCGCGGGCAGCGGGTAATTCCAAATATTGATGCGGGCGAACAGGTCTTCGCGGAAGCGTCCGGCGCGGATTTCCCGTCGCAGGTCTCGGTTGGTACCGGCAATCAGCTGGAAGCTGCTGTGCACTTCCTTGTCGCTGCCGACGGGATAAAAATGTTTTTCTTCAATGGCTTTGAGCAACATGGCCTGTTCGTCCAAGCCCAATTCGCCGATTTCGTCCAAAAACAGTACGCCGCCGTCGGCGGTTTTCAAATAGCCTTCGCGCTTTTCCGCCGCGCCGGTAAACGCACCTTTTTTGTGTCCGAACAGGGCGGAAGCCGCGCCGTCGCCGCGCAAGGTGGCGCAGTTCACATCGACAAACTCGCCTTTAATCAGGTGGCGCGCCTTTTTCAATTCGAAAATCCTGCGTGCCAGCATCGATTTGCCCGCACCGGTAGGGCCGGAGAGCAGAATCGGCGACGGGGAATGCAGCGCGACTTGTTCGATTTCAGCAATCATGCGGTTGAAGGCGGCGTTTTGTGTGGAGATGCCGCTTTTCAGATAGCGCACCGCGTCATCGCGCACGGCGGCAAGGCGTTCGGCCAGCACGTCGTAACGCGCCAAGTCCAAATCAATAATTTCATAACCGCCGATATCGCCTTTCCCCATGCTGCGCCTTTGGTTTTTCGGCGGCGCAGTCTGCAATAGCACGCCCGGGATTTGGCGCGATTCCACCAATAAAAACAGGCAGATTTGCGCGACGTGCGTACCCGTGGTGATGTGGGTGAGATAAGTTTCTTCCTCAGTATCAAATGCATAGCCCGCCGCCCAGTCGTGCAGCTTGGTATAAACCTCGGAAAAATCCCACGGGTTTTCCAGCTCCATAGGCACGAGATTGACAACGGTGTGCGGCGACACCTGCTGAATATCGGCTTTTACATGATCCGCCAGATCGCGGTATTTTTCCGCATAAAACAGCTCCATGCGGTCAAGATGGAAATCATGACGCTGATTCATGGCGACATTCGGCCGCCACTTCTGCCAACGCCCTTGACCGAAACCGCTGTCCAATACCGTGCCGAGAAAGCTGACGGCGACTTGTTTTTTGGGTGCAGTATTCATTTTCAGACGACCTCTAAACGATTCTTTCCAAGACAAATGCGCCGTAATCGTCGCCCAAAGGCAGCTCGAAATCCGTATGTAAGATTTGGCGTTCCGCCTGCACGTTCTCTTTGGTTTGCGGATTGAAACCCTCTTTCAAGGTCGTCTGAAAATACACGCCGAAGCCGCGTTTCTGCCATGCGGGCAGTTCGTTGAAATTAATGTTATTTTCAAACAGCAAATCGTGTTTTTGAGCGCGTGTCAGCCCGCTGACGGCATCCGTGGCACGGGATACGCTTTCGCCTTTTTTACGCAGCATCCAATAGCAGTGGGCGTTGAGCGCGTTGCGGTGCGCGTCTTCATGCCGCCAACGGAAATAATCGACCACCAGTTTTTCGTTCGGCAAAACGCAAACCCGTGCATCAAAAGCGGCGGGCTGCCCGTGTGCCACCGAAAAGGCAGCGCTGGCTTCGCCCGCCAATACCGAAATGATTTTGCGCGTTTTGCGTTTGAACGTATCGTCGTCACGGCGCAGCAGCAGCGAAATTTCATCGCTTTCGGAATAGCCGTACGCCACATTGAAGCCGCACTGCATCAAATGCTGGACGGTGTGTGCCATCCGGTCGCGGAAGCGGATGTCGAATGGGGCTTCAAACTGCCAAACCTCCTTAGTCAACCGCGTAAAGCCGCGCCCGTCCAAGCGCACTACGATGAAATTTTCCTGCGGCACGCAGAAATCGTAAGCGGTTTCGTATTGCCGCAGGCGTTTGTCCAAATCGTCGAATCGCATCACATCTCCTTAAATATCTTATTTTCTATAAATCTATCTAAAAATATATTTTTCAGCATTCTACGCTTTTTGCCGCAAAAGACCACATCAAAATATATTTTCTTTTTATTCAATAAATTAAAAATTAATTTTGAAATTTTTTATCGTTGGCACGCTGTTGGCTATGTTGTAGATGTAACGATGCAGCAGATGCTGCGGAAAATACAGTTCTACAGGAAAGATTTTTCCGTAAATTTTTAGCTGCCGTGTCGTTACAGGGCGAATGCCGACAAGACTACAAAGGTTCTGCAGGTTCGACTCCTGCCTCGCCTAATAGGCGTTGACGTCTTGTTTTTCTAGTCGCCCACCTTTTCTGATTCAGCAGGCAAATGCCAGCCTTGTTTCCCTGAATGGCTGATGGCTTGCTGTATCGCTTGATCACTCAAGGTCGTCTGAAACTTTTCAGACGACCTACGATGAAAACCGTTTTAGGTGCATTCGGCAAATGCCGGAGGAATTACAGCCTGCCAACGCTCGAGGTCGCGGGTTCGAATCCCGCCTCTGCCGCCAACTATGGCAGAGTAGCTCAGAGGATAGAGCGCGTAAAAATTTCTCTACTTCTTGTTGCCAGATGTACCACCCCTTACGGGCGGATGCCGGCAGGATTACAGATCGGTTATTGCAGGTTCGATTCCCGCCGCCGGAAACGGCGTAAATCCTGCCAATCTAGCCGCCCACCTTTTTCGCAGTATGGCGGACAAATGCCTTGGAAACTACATCCGTCGCAGGTTCGAGTCCTGCCCCGCTTTCGGCAGGTAGCTCAGTCGGTTAGAGCAATAAGGTGTTTCCAGAAAACTCGTTGTTTGCCGTGCTGCCCCTTATCAACACTTTCAGACGACCTGAAGGAGACATAGCCATGACCGAACCATTTCATATCGCCTATCAACTGCACGATGCAGGCTGGGCAAGCGTTACCGTGAAATATGGCGAAGAGAACTATCAACAGGCTGTTTCCTATCTGCATGATTCGCTGAAAGATTTATGTGATTTAGCAATTGCTCTGCAAAGCAGCGGCAGCATTACTGAGGCGAAAGTCCTGTTTTTAGACGAACCCGGCGAACTGGCCTTACTGGTATCTGCAGCCGAACAAAGCAACGAAGCCGAAGTGAGGCTGATTTATTCAGACGACTGGTTTTTCAGTTTCAACTTCAATCGCAGTCCACAACAAACCTTATGGCACGGCAAAGTGGACCGGTATGAATTGGCGGAAAACATCCGTCTGATTTTAGAAGATATTTATCTGAATATCGGCGAAAAAGAATATTTGGAAAGATGGGTAGAACATCCTTTTCCGAAAAAAAGCTATCTGAAACTGAGCCGACTTTAAGGAATAGATATGAACACTTGGCTAATCATAGGCGTCATCGTTTTTTCGACTCTGGTTTGCTGGTCGTTCCAAACCTGCCGCAGCCGCAAACGCGAGCAGGCTTGGCGGAAACAGACTTTTCCCGAAGCGGAATGCAGTTTGATAAAGGAAGGCTGCCGTTACGACATCGCGCTTTCAGACGGCCGCACCTTCCGCCAAGCCAAAATACTCGGCACGGCGCAGGGCAAAGAAGCAGAGTTTCTATTCGGCTATGGAAGCATGCTTGTACTGCGTCTTTCAGACGACCGCAAAGCCTATGTGCGGCAGGCATGTATCCGCTGCATGATTGAAAGCAAGATTTTAGAGGATTAAATATAGTGGATTAACTTTAAATCAGGACAAG
>NZ_KV838113.1:50045-79353 GCF_001838645.1 Neisseria sp. HMSC70E02
CCGTACTGGTTTAAAGTTAATCCACTATAAAAAGTTTAAGGGCGCAACCGGCAAATGCCGGGGAAATTACATCACTTAGGGAGTACGAGGTACGGGTTCGAATCCCGTTTCCGTCAGACAAGGGCGGAATAGCTTAACCGGCAGAGCGCGTAAAAAATGCATTTCCCCAACCCTTGTTGCAGGACGCGCCCACCCCTTACGGGCGGATGCCGGCAGGATTACATTAGATCGGTTATTGCGGGTTCGATTCCCGCCGCCGGAAACGGCGTAAATCCTGCCAATCTAGCCGCCCACCTTTTTTACGGCAGCAGGCGGATGCCTGAAGGGATTACATTAACCTTCCACGTTAAAAAACCGTATCCCTTCAAATATTAGCCGCTGCACTGCCACCCATTCGAGGTCGTCTGAAAACGCTGCTTTTGTGAAGCTAAAGCGTCAGACCACCCAAAACCAACAACACGAAAGGAAATGAAAATGGCTAACACCACCTTGTTCCAATCCATTAAAACCCGTTTGACCGCTGCCGACACCCGCAACGAAGCAGGCGGCATCGCCTACACACTGACACCCAAGCAACAGCTCGCCCAGCTTGCCGCCACCGGCTGCCTGAACAGCACCTACTACGCCGACGCGCAAGACCAGCTTGAGCAAGTATTGGCATTGGCGGAACAACTGGATGCCGAGTTTATCGCCAAAACTGCCGTGTATGCCCGTCAAAAAGGCTTCATGAAAGACATGCCTGCGCTGTTGCTTGCCGTGTTGGCGCAAAAAGACGTGAACATGCTTGCCCGCGTGTTCGACCAAGTGGCGGACAACGGTAAAATGTTGCGCAACTTCGCGCAAATCATCCGCAGCGGCGCAGTCGGCAGAAAATCCTTCGGCAACCGTCCGAAAAAACTGATGCAGACCTGGCTTTTGACCGCTACCGAAAAACAACTGTTGAACGCCGCTATCGGCAATGCTCCGTCGCTGGCGGATGTGGTCAAAATGGTGCATCCCAAACCGCGTGAAGCATGGCGTGCCGCCTGGTTTGCGTGGCTTATCGGCAAACCGTACGACCGCGAAGCATTGCCGCCTATCACCCGCGCCTTTGAAGACTACAAGCAAAGCCGCCAAGGCGCATTGCCCGACGTTCCCTTCCAAATGCTCACTGCTTTGGAATTGAACAGCGGCGACTGGGCGCAAATCGCCCGCAACGGCTCATGGCAGCAGGTTCGCCAAAACCTGAACACTCTCCTGCGCCACGATGTGTTTGCGAAAAGCAAAAACATCAAAATGGTGGCAGAAAAACTGCGCGACCAAACCGCCATCCGCCGCGCCCGCGTCCTGCCTTACCAATTGCTGACCGCGTATCAGGCAACATCCGAACAGATGCCGTTTGAAATCCGCGAAGCCCTGCAAGATGCGATGGAAACCGCCGTACAAAACGTACCGGCAATCCGAGGCAAAGTCGTGGTTTGCCCGGACGTATCCGGCTCCATGCACAGCCCGGCTACCGGCTATCGCGGCAGCGCGACCAGCAGAACCCGCTGCATCGACATCGCCGCGCTCGTATCCGCCGCCATGTTGCGCACCAACCCGAAAGCCCGCGTAATACCGTTTGAACGAATCACGGTAAACGTGCAGCTCAACCCGCGCGACAGCGTCATGACCAACGCCCAAAAACTCGCCAATATCGGCGGCGGCGGAACGGCATGCAGCGCACCGCTCGCCATGCTGAACCGCGAAAAAGCCGATGTGGATTTGGTCGTCATCGTGTCTGATAACGAAAGCTGGGCAGACCTCGGACAATGGGGCGGCAAAACCGGCCTGATGAAAGAATGGGACATCCTGAAACAACGCTGCCCCGAAGCCAAACTCGTCTGCTTGGACATCCAACCCTACACCACCGCACAGGCGCAAAACCGCCGCGACATCTTGAACATTGGGGGCTTCTCCGACCAAGTGTTCACGCTCATCGGCTCGTTCGCCGAGCAAGGTATGGGCGCGGATTTCTGGGTGGAAGAGATTGAGAAAACCGAGCTGGCGGCGGTAAATTAGCCAAGGGGTCGTCTGAAAATAGGGTTGCAACGTTTTCAGACGACCTTACCGATAAAAGATTGAGTGGCAAACATGAATGCTGACGAACTAGCCCTGTGCGAAACCTTTCCCGCGACCTTGCGGCATGAGGCAGAAACGCTGATTTTGCGGCAGCCCTACCGCAGCCGCTTGTCCGTCCTCCAAGGGGAAACCGTTGTTTCAGACGGACAGACAATCCGCCTCATCAGACGCCAATATGCGGCTTTCCATGCGAAAGGAGATGAGGTTCGGCAACTGATGGCACACTGTCTGAATACCCGCCATCATGACGGTCATATTCGCGAACGGCATTTCAAACCGCTGCTCGCCGCCGGACAGCCTGCGTTCGTCCTGCCTTTTGCCGCGCAGTTGCTCGGCGAATACGTTTTGCCGATACAATTTGACGTTGCCGTATTTTTCGAGAACAACGCCGCTGCTCTGGCACGCTTTTTCGCTGACAACCCGCTTTATTGGCAAAAGCAGAAAGACCGTATCCGCAGCTATTGGCATTGTTATCACAGCAGCCGTTATCCCGATTGGCAAAGTTATCCCGTCCGTTTGCTGGCGGAAGAAATCGATAAGGAAATTGCCCGTATTGTTTTCAGACGACCCCTCACACCAAACGTCGTCTGAAAACCCAAATAAGGAAATCAAACACTATGCAAAAATTCATCTTAATCCGCGGTCATCAAGGTTCGGGAAAATCGACTTTCGCCGAACAAAAAGCCGCCGAATTTAAAGCGCAGTATCCGGATGCCGAAATCGTCCGTATTGAAAACGATTTGCTCATGACCGACGAAAACGGCGTGTACCGCTGGTCGGGCGAGGCGTTGGATAAGGCTCAGAAACGCGGTAATGCTTTGATGACCGAGACCTTAAAAATCGGACGCCAAAATCCGAACCGCAACATTTTGATCATCCATTCCAACACCAACCAAAAGGCTTCGCGTTGCCGCCATTTGTTGGATCTGGCGAAAAAAAGCGGTTTTGAAACAGAAATCTACCGTATGCACAATTTCTATCCCAACCTGCACGGCGTGAAAGAGCATGACGTGTTGGCGGCGTATATCAAGCTGAACCAAAACCGTGTGGCAAACGAAATCCACGTTGAAGCCGTACAACCCGCCAGCACGGAACAACTGGAAAAAATCAAGCAGATGCAGGCTTTCCAGCAGCAACCCCTGCCGTTTGACGAAACGCAGCAAACCTTCGTCACCGAAAATTATCTGCAACACGGCAGCCGCAACTTTACCGCCAAAGCATCCAAGCGCTATCCCGAATTGCGCGTGTTGAAATACGCCCGCAGCGTGTTCTACGACAACCGCTTCGACGATGCGCTGCTGGAAATGCGCGGTTTGATTATCGACGTGCACAACCGCATCATCGTGCGCCCGTTTAAAAAAGTGTTCAATTATTCGGAACGTATTGCCAAAGGCAGCCGTTATCCGATCCGAATCAGCGACGAGAGATTGGTGGACGCGGTCGTAAAAGTAAACGGCTTCCTCGGCTGCTGCACTTTCGTCTCGCTTTCAGACGACCATCCGTCCCACGGCGCGGCGTTTGACGGCAAAGTGCTGTATTCGACCACCGGCTCGCTCGACAGCGCGTTTGCCGACATGACCGCCGCACACTGCGCGCAATACGAACCCCTGTTCCGCGCTTATCCGAACCACACTTTTTTGTTTGAAATCACAGACGCGAAAGACGTCCACATCATCCGAGAAGAATTGGGTGAAACCTTAATCGGCTGCATCGACGTGGCGACAGGCCGTCAGTTTAGCGAAGCCGAATTGGACGAAATCGGCAAACAATACGGCATCCGCCGTCCCGAAATGCTGAAAAACATCACGTTCGGCGAACTGAAAGGCCGTCTGAAAAACGTGGAACACGAAGGCTTTATGGTATTTGATGCGCAAAACGGCGAAATGCTGTTCAAACTCAAATCGCCGTATTACCTGATTTCAAAGTTTTTAGGACGAAGCAACGAGGGCAATATCGGCCGCAAACTGGATAAACGCCATGTTGATGAAGAATTTTATCCTTTAATCGACTATATCCACGACCATCAGGAAGCGTTCAACGCTATGCCGGAATTGGATAAAATCGCGTTCATTCAGGCGTTTTTAAGACAACTGTAAGGTCGTCTGAAAACGCTAGACGCTTGTGATAATATGACGGCGGCGGATGCTTTGTGTCATCCGCTCCATCATTATTACAAAAGGAAAAACGATGAAAAAAACCAATCTTGTCAAAAAATTGATGCTTGCCGCCGTAATGCTCCCGTTGGCGGCACAGGTGGCGCAAGCTGCGGAGATGGCGTTCTTCGGTGAACTGCCCAAAGACTTCAAAATCGGCTATCAAACCAAACAAAACGGCATGGCAATGGTCAAGCTGGTACCGCAAAAGCAGACACTCGACAACTGGACAAAAATGATCACCCTGCAATCCATAGCAGGCGCAAACCTTGGTGCAGAGGAATTCCGGAACAATACTGCAAACTTATGGCAGAATGCCTGTCCGAAAAGCAGCTTCAATCCCATAACTGAAGGCGAAGCAAACGGCTATTCCGGCGCAGTGTGGCAGCTTACCTGCGAATACAACCCGCAAACCGGCAAACCCGAATACACTTGGTTCAAGGCCATACAAGGCGATGACAGCCTGTATGTGACACAATATACCTTCCGCTACGCGCCGAACAAGAAAGAAGAACACAACGCTTGGGATCAGCTGCGCAAATTTACCGTTTGCGACAGCAGCGAACAACATCTTTGCAGCGAAAGCGGAAAATAAGCGTTTAAACGTTTTCAGATGACCTTGATGGCAAGGATAACAAGGTCGTCTGTTTAAAACCAAAATAATAATGCGCTTACGCCCCGCACTCAAATGCCTCGATTTCACCAACCTTAGGCGCATAACTGCTGCTTGTGTCGTGGCGTAAATCCAACCAAATATCCACCAGCGCCCAAGCGGCAGGCGCGGCAATGACGTTCTGCCCCATGCACAACACCTGCGCGTCGTAGTTTTCCACCGAACCGCGGACGGTAAGCAAATCGTGCGCCGTCGCCGCCCGTATGCCGCGTACCTTATTGGCGGCAATCGCCGTACCCACGCCCGTACCGCAAATCAACAGCGCGCGGTCAGCACGTCCCGCCGCCACTTCCTGCGCTGCCGCAAACGAAAGCTGCGGATACGTTCCGTCCGACGAGGATAAATCAATCAAGCTGCCGACACGCGGATCGTTTTGTAAATGCGCTTTGAGCGCGTCTTTTAATAGTGCGCCGTTGGCAGGCGCGGCAATAACCAAACGCATACATACTCCTTAACCACATAATAAACATAACCAGCATACGCCCGCTTGCAAGACGGTTCAAGCCGATAGCCGCACTACCGCACCATAAACCACATCAAAAAATCACAGGAAACGCAACATGAGCAAAATCTTTTTCACATCCGACCTACATTTTTCGCACAAAAACATCGCCAAATTCTGCCCGCAGTTCCGCCCGTTCGACAACATCGCCGACATGGACGAATACCTGATCAGAACATGGAACGAAACCGTTTCCCCCGACGATGACGTATACAACTTGGGCGATTTGTCTTTCGCCCACGACATCAAAAAAATCGCAGCCGTCCTATCGCGCCTCAACGGCAAACACCACCTGATTTACGGCAACCACGACGACATCGTCCGCCGTCACAACAAATACCTGTTTGAAACCGTCAAACACGACGGCCACCCGTTACTATCATCCGCCCGAACCTACCGAAAACTGCAATTGGACGAAATAGACAACACGCTGATTTTGTTTCACTACCCGATTAACGAATGGGATGGCTGCCACAAAGGCTGGTATCACTTATATGGCCATTTGCACGACCGTCTGGCAGAAATCCCCGGCCGCGCCTTAAACGTCGGCTTCGACCTGCACGGCCGTTTCCTCACCCCGCAAGACATCGACAGCTTCCTCAGCCCACTGCCGAAAATCTCATATTTTGGGGAAAACCCGACCGTTCCGTCCCAAGTGGAAGCTGCCAGGGATTTCGTAGCACACCAGTTACGTTCACTCAATAATAAAGCCAATCAGAAGGCGCAAAAATAAAAATCAAACTGATGCGGGTAGCCATGTTCAAATACGGATAGCGTGACCCCATCCAATATCAAAAAGGTCGTCTGAAAAACATTTTCAGACGACCCCAAGCGTCAAACAAACCATGCCGCCTCCTTTTCAATCTTGTATTGTCAAAAACAAATTTACAGTCAGAATGTTATACAGTATCATCTCAAAACTCATTTACTTTCTTTCAGACGACCTATCCCTCTCTTAGAGCAAACCAATAATTCGGTAGCGCATTACTTCGGTTCATAGCAAAATCAAAATTTGTTATATGCCGCCGATACTCTTATCTGCTTGCGCCAACTCATCACCTTAAGGTCGTCTGAATGCTTTACGACTTATGAATTCCATTCTCTTAACCGGCCTATTCCAACGGCTGCTGATTGCCCTTCTTGCAATTGCAGCATTATGGGCAATATATTTTTGGGCAGTCGCATCATGAGCATCAAGGTAGAAAATCTAACAGTCAGCTACCAACGCCGCCCTGCCATCCACCATATCGATATTACTTTTGAAGACCACAGCATGTGGGCAATTTTCGGTCCCAACGGTGCGGGAAAATCTACGCTGCTCAAAGCCATTATGGGACTTCAAAACATCGATACGGGCAAAGTGTCCCTTGAAGGATTGCAACGTAAAGATATCGCCTATCTGCCCCAGCAGTCAGACATTGACCGCAGCCAGCCCATGACTGTCTTTGAGCTTGCCGCGATGGGTTTATGGTACGAAATAGGCTTTTTTGGCCGCGTAAACGCCCAACAACACCAACGGGTGATGGCTGCATTGGAGCGCGTCGGCGTTCAGGATCTTGCCGACCGTCAAATCGCCCACCTTTCCAACGGGCAATTCCAACGTGTTCTATTTGCGCGGATGCTGGCTCAAAACGCCAACTTCTTGCTTTTGGACGAACCTTTTAACGCGGTAGATGCTCGGACAACTTACGCATTGCTAGACGTATTGAAACAATGCCATGAAGAAGGCCAAGCCATCATTGCCGTTTTGCATGATTACGAACAAGTCCGAACCTATTTTCCCCATACCATTCTAATTGCACGGGAAAAAGTTGCCGCAGGCGCAACCCATACTGTACTGACCGACGCCAATTTAAGCCAAGCCAACGCACTGATGCAAAGGCAAGAATCGGCAGATTGGTGCGAGGTATAGTGGATTAACTTTAAACCAGTACGGCGTTACCTCTCCTTAGCTCAAAGAGAACGATTCTCTAAGGTGCTGAAGCACCAAGTGAATCGGTTCCGTACTATCTGTACTGTCTACGGCTTCGTCGCCTTGTCCTGATTTAAATTTAATTCCACTATAAAACAAAAAAGCATTGCAAATTTCCATTGCAATGCTTTTTTATTGAAGTCCTATCAAGCAATTAGCTTACGGCTGCAAAATAAAAACTGCACTATTGCTAGTGCAGTTTTTTCAAATCATCCTTGAAACGATGATTAGCGTTTTTTACCGGTAACGGTAGCAACCGCCAGGTTTTCGTTACGTTTCAGAGAAACGCTTTCTACACCTTCAGGCAGTTGGATGTCAGACAGGTGAAGGATGTCGCCGGCAACGACTTTAGTGCAGTCCAAATCCAAGTATGCAGGGATGTTGGCAGGCAAAGCAACCACTTCAACAGTAGTGTTCAACAGGGATACACGACCGCCTTGCAGTTTAACGGCTTGAGAGTTTTCAGCGTTAACAATGTGCAGGGGAACGCGGATACGTACAGGTTGGTCGGCTTTAACAGCTTGGAAGTCGATATGTTGAACTTCGCGACGGAACGGGTGCATTTGAAAATCGCGGACGATAACGTCTTTGGTTTCACCGTTCAGGGACAGTTTGATCAGTGCAGTGTGGAAAGATTCTTTTTCCAATGCGTAGAATACAGTTTTGTGATCCACAGCAATTGCAACGGGCTCTTGGCCTTCACCGTACAAAATGCCGGGGATTTGGCCTTCGCGACGCAGGCGGCGGCTCGCACCAGTGCCTTGTGCTTCACGAACAGAGGCTTGAATTTCATAAGTCATGTTAAATACTCCAAATTAAATAAAACTACCGTCATCGGCCGCGACCAGCTTAAGACGGCTTCGGGGTTATGGCAGCAACATGCTGCCTGTCATCACTTCTTCATTGAAAAGATATGAGACGGATTCTTCATTGCTGATGCGGCGGACCGTTTCAGCCAAAAGGCCGGCAATCGTCACTTGACGGATGCGGTCGCATTGTTTGGCCGCTTCAGACAAAGGGATGGTGTCGGTAACGACAACTTGGTCGATTTCAGACGAGGCAATACGGCTGACTGCCTCTCCGGAGAATACGGCGTGGCTGGCATATGCTAAAACACGTTCTGCTCCGCGCTCTTTCAAAGCGACGGCAGCTTTACACAGCGTATTCGCGGTATCAATCATGTCATCCACAATCAGACAGGTACGGCCTTGAATATCGCCAATAATATTCATGACTTCCGCCACATTGGCTTTCGGGCGGCGTTTGTCGATAATCGCCAAATCGGCATTTAAAGATTTTGCCACAGCGCGGGCGCGGACTACGCCGCCAATATCAGGGCTGACTACGGTCAGGTTTTCAATCCGCTGCTGTTTGATGTCATTCAACAGAATAGGAGTGGCATAGATGTTGTCGACAGGGATGTCAAAGAACCCCTGAATCTGGTCGGCATGCAAATCGACAGTCAAAACACGGTCGATACCTGCGGAATACAACATATTGGCCACCAGTTTGGCGGAAATCGGAACGCGTACAGAACGCGGACGGCGATCTTGGCGGGCATAGCCGAAATAGGGAATTGCTGCGGTAATACGACCAGCAGAAGCGCGTTTCAGCGCATCGGCCATCGTCAGGATTTCCATCAGGTTGTCATTGGTTGGGGCGCAGGTGGGCTGCAGGATAAAAACATCACGACCACGGACGTTTTCCATCAATTCGATGGCAATTTCGCCGTCTGAAAATTTGGATACGGAGGCTTCGCCTAACGAAATATCCAAGTGTTTGACAACGCGTTGCGCCAACTCCGGATTTGCGTTGCCGGTAAATACCATCAAACTGTCGTATGCAGCCATATTTTCACCTGATTTTATGTTTAACTTCCGCTCAGAAAACGTCATGCTTCCCTCTGCCTATGTCCAAGACATTACGAGCGGTATTATACGCACAATGAACGGCATAGTGAATTAAATTTGCAGCGTTATATCACTGTCACGCCTCATCACAATCCAAATTTATCACTATAAAACAAAGTTTTTCTGCGTTGTCATTGATTTTCAACATAAAAGAGCGTGTAAGGGAACTTACACGCTCTTATTTGGCTGGGGAGGAAGGATTCGAACCTTCGCATGCTGGAATCAAAATCCAGTGTCTTAAACCGCTTGACGACTCCCCAACTTTATCAAATCATTTGAAACAAAGGATGAACGTCTAAACCTTCAACACAATATGCTTCATATGATTGTGAAACTTGTTGGTATATATTGTTTGCTTCTTGCCGACTATCCGTAGAGAGAAATATACACGCTCCAGATCCTGTCATTAGCGCAGAACCATATTCGGATAATTCACAATAAGCTTTCCAAACTTCAGGATATTCCTGAAAAACAACAGCCTGCATATCATTTCTAAACGGCTGCAAAGATTGGAAAGTCGGCATTATGCTTGGTTTGGAATTTCGTGTCAAGTTCTCATGTGAGAAAATTTTAGCAGTAGAAACATGTACCGACGGTTTGACTATCACATACCATTGTTTAGGAATTTCTATTTTGACTAATTGCTCACCGATTCCTCGTGCAAAAGCACTTTGCCCAAAAACGAAAAACGGCACATCCGCACCCAAACCGACCGCCAAATCAATAAGCTGTTGCCTTGTCAGCCGACATTGCCACCATTGATTCAACACGATTAACACGGTTGCCGCATCGGAGCTGCCTCCGCCCAATCCTCCCCCTGTCGGAATCTTTTTCTCCAACCAGATTTCCACACCACGGCAGGAACCGGTATGTTGCTGCAAAGAAAGTGCGGCACGATAAGCCAAATCTTGTTCGTAGGGAATACCTTCAGTAGGATTATGCAGAATAATCTTTTTATCGTCTCGTAGCTTCAGGCAGACGGTATCATACAGCCCGATAAGGCAGAAAATACTTTCTAAATTATGGTATCCGTCATCCCTTCTGCCCGTAATACGCAAATCGAGATTCAACTTAGCAGGCGCGGGAAAGGCTTGAGCATCGGAAGGAATGTCCATATCAAGCTCTTTTTTTATTTTTTAAGGCGGGCTGCACATTGCGTCTGATCGCTGGCAGCAGGTTCGTGGTTGACTTCGTCAAATACCAGACGGACATTTAATTTGGCATTTTCCAATTGAAGGATTTTCGGCTTGCCTTCGCTATTGGTGCTGCGTGTAATAGTCCAATTGAATTGTTCCAAACGGCCATCGGGCAACAATCGATATGGTGCATTGGCAACGCGTTTGCCATCCGCCCAAATATGCAGATATTGAACAGGCAATTCATAGCCCAAAAGTTTGTTGCTGAGCTCTTCTGCTGTTTCTGCCTGATAGACTCGACCTTTACTGTCTACTGCCAATACACCTTGATTGTCTTTACATAACTGTCCGACCGTACTGCCCAAAGGCGTATTGACGCTAATGGTTTGGACTTGATTTTGATAGGACCAGTCAAAATTGGCGTAAGAGCCTTTTTCTTCGACTTTTACTGCCAATCTTCCGTCTGCAGTGAAATCATTGACATTCTCCGCCGGCTTCCAATCATTTTGCTGAGACAAATTAGGATGCACACAAGCGGCAAGCAATGTCAGTGTTGCAATAGATACTAAGGTTTGTAATTTCATAAATACTCCCAAAAGGTCGTCTGAAAACGATCTATCATCCCGGCCTCTTCCAAGGCCTTGCTTTCAGACGACCTCTTTCATTATTTCGATTTTACGGAACGCCCCGATTGGGCTTTTTTCGTTGGTTTAGGAGCAGCCTCCACGCCGAAACGTTTCATGGTTTCCCGCAATATTTTCATATCGCCTTCGCCCTTCAGGCTGTCCGTCCATATTTTTTTGGCTTTTTCCTGCTCTCCGGATGCCCACAATGCTTCGCCCAAATGTGCGGCAACTTCTGCATCGGGATATTTTTCAAACGCATATTGCAAATAAGGCAATGCGGTTTGCACATCGTCTTTCAGGAAATACGCCCAACCCAAACTGTCATTGATGGCAGGGTTTTCCGGCTCGATTTGATAAGCAGCCTGAATCAGTTTAAAGGCCTCGTCTAAATTTTTCTTGGTTGGGGACAGCAAAATATAGCCCAACGCATTCAAACCATTGGCGTTATCAGGTGCCAATTCGACTACGCGGCGCAAATCAGCAATTGCCTTGCCCTGATCGCCCATACGGTCATAAATCATGGCTCGTTGGTACAAAACATCAGGCAACTGCTCCATGGCATCCGGCTGCCGGCTTATCTTGGGCAACATTTTATTCAGCTCGGACAATGCTTCTTGCAAATTATCGTGTTTGGACAAAGCAAACAGGGTAACCCGTTGCAATTCCTTACTGCCGAAATAACGCCCTTCCTGTTCCGGCAGGCTTTGCGCCCGACGTGCTTCTGCCAAAGCTGCCTTACCGTTTCCTTGCTCGGCCTCTAATGAAGCACCGAAAACTGCTTTATCAAAAACATAACTGGGGGAAACAACTTTGGCAAGCCATTGTTTGGCTTTGGGATAGTCTTTAACATCGGCATAAGCCATCGCACCAATCAGGGCGGCACGGCTTTGTTGTTCGCTTGTTCCGATGTTATACGCTTTATCCAAATAATTGATAATCGTCGAAATATCGTCTTTACGATTGCTTGCCAACAACGCTGCCTGAATATACAGGTCTGGATTCGGGTTATTTTCCAACAGCGTACGCAGGCGCGCATAGGCTTTGTCGTTTTGTTTATTGGAAATCAGGTTGACGATTTCCAACTCCTGCCATACGGGCGAAAGATTGCGCGTATCGGTTTGCTCGAAGAAGCCGTTTAATATCTCGGGACTGCGTTGCGCCATCAGCCGCAAAGTCAGTAAAGTCGGCGGCAGCATCTCTGCATCCAGCCCTGCCAAACGCTGCAATGCCGCAATGGCATGTTTCTTTTTGCCACCTTGCGCACTGAAAATCACATCGGCAATCGCAGCTTCCGGCAAATCTTTATATTTCAAAGCTTCCTTATGGACTTGTGACGAAGCTTTCTCTGCCAACCCCGGCTGCTGGATTGCCGCCTGAGCCAACAGCAGGAAAATACGCTGATTCTGTTCTTCGCTGGCATTGGCCAAAATATCATCCAAACCATTCAAGGTCTTATCGCCCTGCCCCAGCAAGATATTGCGCAACCAGGTCATACGTTTTTGCGCATTACCCGGAACAGGTTCGATTTCACGCCATTTTTGATAAATCATTTCCGCCTGTTGGAACGCATTGAGCGAAACCGCCATTTCTAAAGCGCGTTCCGCCACCTCCGGCGATTTGGTATTGTTCAACATCATCATGTATGTTGCCAACGCCGTACCGGCATCACCTTTCTGCAACAGTATTTCGCCGCTCAATAAGGTAAATATCTGATTTGCACGGTTTTGTATATTCACACGGCGAGCCTGCTCGACCTTGAATTCATCAGGCGTAAAGCGGTTTCTCTTTTGAATAATCTGTTTCACGTCTTTCGGTGTTTTCACCTCGACGGCATTATCCTGCCTGGCGGCGGAAACTTGCACCGCAAACAACATCATGACCGCAGCGGCAATCGTGCGGGCGCGGGTTGGGGACAGCAACATAACAATCCTTTGTGTACAAAAAAGCCGCATCAGAATTCATACGGCCATAATCAAACGTAACTTTATCACAAGCGGCCAACTTTGTAGATTTAAGCAACCGTAAACCTATTGTAATATTCCTCCTTTTCAGACGACCCCTTGCCCTGAATTTGAACAGGTTCCCGACTATCTCTTCGCGCTTAACCACCGTAATCAAATATAGTGGATTAACTTTAAACCAGTACGGCGTTACCTCTCCTTACCGTACTACCTGTACTGTCTGCGGCTTTGTCGCCTTGTCCTGATTTAAAGTTAATCCACTATAAAAGCAGACTACGGCCATCAACAATTCGACTCGAAATCAAAAAAGCTGAGTTCTGTCATTTACAGAACCCAGCTTACATCAACCGCCTGAACAAGCTTTATCAATACTGAAATATAAGGCAGTTTAAAGTTTTCAGACAACCTTACGCACCATTACAACAAATTGCTGACGAAAATCAGCAAAATCACCAACGGCACAAGGTATTTCACATAGGCAAACCAAATATTGACCGTCGTATGGTTGCCTTTATAAAGCAATTCGTCCTTCGCTTCGTCCTTCATCACAAAACCGACAAACAACGCGGAGCCGAGCGCGGTCAGCATAAATAAGATGTTGCCGCTGATATAGTCAAAAGCATCGAAAATATTTTTGCCAAACACGGAAACGTCTTTCCACGGACCATAGCTCAGAATGGACGGGATGTTGCCGAAGATGAAGATGGCAGCCAGTACAATCGTAATCGCGGCGGTACGGCGGATTTTGGTTTTTTCCTGAATGGTCGTAATCAACACTTCATAAATGGTCAGTGAAGTTGTCAGCGCGGCAATCAGGAGCAGCGAGAAGAAAATCACGGCGAACACAGGTCCTGCCCACATATTCGAGAACACAATCGGCAAACTTTGGAACACCAAAGTCGGACCGGAATTAGGGGCAACGCCGAAGCTGAAGAGCGACGGGAAAATCATAAAGCCCGCCAGTACGGCGATAATGGTATTGGTAATTGCCGTAATGACTGCGGTTTGCACCAGATTTTCGTTTTTATCCAAATAGCTGGACAAAGTAATCATCACGCCGAAACCCAAGCTCAGTGCGAAGAATACCTGTCCCAAAACGAAGACGAAAAGTTCTGCGGTAATCTTGCTGAAGTCAGGCTTCAGATAGAAAGTAATCCCTTCCATCGCGCCCGGTAGGGTAACGTTGCGCACGACCATGGCAATCAGGAACAAAAACAGCAGCGGCATCAGGTATTTCGCCGCTTTTTCAATGCCGCCGATGACGCCTTTGACCAAAATCCATTGGTTCACAACGACAAACAAGAAAGTGTAGAACGCAATTTCCCAAGGGCTGTTTTCGATGTGTTCGGTAAAGAAGCTTTTCGTTAGTTCGCCGCTGACAGGGCTGGAAATATTCAGATTTCCGCTAATAATATTAACGATATAGCTGATTACCCAGCCGCCGAGCACCATGTAATACGCCATAATGCCGAACGAGCCAAGCAAGCCCATCCAGCCGACCAGTTTCCAAATTTTGGCGACAGGTTTGCCGTTCAACGAGCCGCCGAACGCGTCCAGCGCGTTCACACCTTTGCGCCGTCCGATGACGTTTTCCACCAAAATCATCGGAATACCGATAACAAACATGGCGATACAGAATAAAAACACATACGCGCCGCCACCGTTTTCACCGACCAAATACGGGAAACGCCACGTCGCGCCGAAGCCGACAGTCGCGCCGGCAACGGTAAGGATATAAGTCAAACGGTTGGACCAAGTTTGACGGGGTTGGTTGGAAGACATAAAACACCATCTGCCTTGTTGGGAAAACTTGAAATTATACGCGAACGGATTAACGGTTCTTAACTGAATATCAAAAAGCAGTATAGTGAAAAAATCTGTGAATTTTGCATTTTTTAGGGGAAAACCATAAAGACAAAGGTCGTCTGAAAACAAAACAGGGGATATAGCTGGATACACTAGAAAACCATTGTCATTTTCCACCCTATTAAAATGTCAGGATTCAGACTTAAAACCACGATATGAAAAAACCTGCTTTGATCATGCAATCAAAGCAGGTTTTTATATTTGGTCGGAATGAGAGGATTCGAACCTCCGACCCCTTCGTCCCGAACGAAGTGCGCTACCGGGCTGCGCTACATTCCGAATGAGTGGCTATTATAGAGGAATTTTCGGCAGGATGCACGGATTTTGTTCACAATCTAAAATAAAAATAGATGAATTGCCTTCAATCTACCCCTGTTTTCAATTAACATAACCTATCTTTAAAATTTATTTTGTAAATAATCCTCAGACTTGATTTGAATCAAAGCTCCAAATTGAGTTTCATTTATAATCGCCGACATTGGAACTGAGACGACAATTTCTCAAAGTCCTCAAGATTTTCTGATCAGTAGATGATACATCTGCTTTGATTTAATACTCTCTATCTCTTTCCTCTTGATGTGTGTGTGTTTGGGTGTGGCTGTTGCCACCCCTTTTTTTTGGCTTTTATGTGAAGTAAAATCCGTAACAGCAAATTCTTAACTTCAACCATTTATCCGGAAACAAAATCATGAGCAATAAATTGACTCCGCCTGCCGAACTGCCTGATGAGCAGGATTTACGGGCGGTCTTGGCGTACAACATGCGACTTTTCCGCGTGAATAAAGGCTGGTCTCAGGAAGAGCTGGCGCGGCAATGCGGTTTGGACAGGACTTATGTATCGGCTGTGGAGCGCAAACGCTGGAACATTGCGTTGTCGAATATTGAAAAAATGGCGACGGCTTTGGGTGTGGCTGCGTATCAGTTGCTGCTGCCGCCGCAGGAGCTGCTAAACCTGATGGCCAATCCCTCTAATGCCCAACAGAGGTCGTCTGAAAACGATATTTGACTGCCGAATCATCCGCGCCCTCTCCCCACTACTTGAAAGAATAAAAAATGTCTGCAAACCTGTCTTCAGCATTGGAAACCTTCAAACAGCAACGCACTGCCGTCGAAGCGCATTATTTGAAAGCCAACCGTGTGTCGGTATTTTTCAGGGAATATACGGCGGCAGTCGAAACCTTGCTGGCGGCACTTTGGGACAAACATTTCCAAAACAGCGGTTTATGCCTGATGGCAACCGGCGGCTTCGGGCGCGGCGAGCTGTATCCTTATTCTGATTTGGATTTGGCGGTCGTGTCGTCTGAAACCGTTTCAGACGACCTTCAGGAAAAAATCGCGGCTTTTGTGCAGGATTTGTGGGACATGAAACTTGCGCCGTCGGTCAAAAGCGGCAGCGTTGACGAACTGTGTGAAAGCGTGCGCGATGATATTACGGGGGATACAGCGTTTTTAGAGGCTAGGTTTTTGTTCGGCAACCGCCAGACAGCGGACGAGTTGACGGAAAAAATGAACGCGCAACGCAATGTAGCGGCGTTTATCGAAGCAAAACTGGTGGAGATGGAACACCGCCATGCCAAATCGCAAGGTTCGGGAGCGGTATTGGAGCCGAACATCAAAAGCTGCCCGGGCGGTCTGCGCGATATCCATACCCTGCTTTGGATAGCGAAGGCACAAGGCTTGGCGGCCAACCTGCCTGCGCTGGTCAAACAAGGCATTCTGACGCGCACCGAAGCCGGCATGCTTTCACACGGCTACCGCCGCCTTGCCCACATCCGCATCCATCTGCATTTAAACGCAAAACGCGCCGAAGACCGCCTGCTGTTCGATTTGCAGCCGCAAGTCGCCGAAAGCATGGGCTATAAAGGCTTGAACCTCCGCCGTCAAAGCGAAGAACTGATGCGCGTGTTTTACCGCGCGATTAAAACCGTCAAACAACTGAGCGGCATCCTCACGCCCATGTTGCAAAGCCGAGTTTCCTCCACGCCGATGCGCGTTACCCTGCGGATTGACGACGACTACATCCAAGTGAACAACCAAATCGCCGCGCGGCACACCGATATTTTTTTCAGACGACCCGAACACATTTTCAAAATCGTTGAAATCATGCAGCAGCGCAACGACATTACCGCGCTCGAACCGCAAACCCTGCGCGCTTGGTGGGGCGCGACGCGTAAAATCAACCGCAGCTTCTACCAAAATCCCGAAAACCGCCGCCGTTTCGCCGGCTTTTTCCGCCGCGGCAACGGGCTGACCCAAACCCTGCGCTTTCTCAACCTCTACGGCGTGTTGGGCCGCTACCTGCCCGCGTGGGAAAAAATCGTCGGCCTGCTCCAGCACGACCTGTTCCACATCTATCCCGTGGACGACCACATCCTCGCCGTCGTCCGCAATGTCCGCCGCCTTGCCCTAGACATGCACAGCCATGAGCTGCCCTACGCCTCCGCGCTGATGCAGTCCTTTGAAAAACAAGACATCCTCTATCTCGCCGCCTTCTTCCATGACATCGCCAAAGGACGCGGCGGCGACCATGCCGTACAAGGCATCGCAGACGCGCGCCAATTTGCCGCCGACCACTTCCTGACCGAAGAAGAAAGCGACCTGCTCGCCTGGCTGGTCGAAAACCACCTGCTCATGTCCACCGTCGCCCAAAAAGAAGACATCCAAGACCCCGACGTACTCGATGCCTTCTGCAAACGCGTACAAACCCACGAACGCCTCAGCGCACTCTACCTCCTGACCATTTCCGACATACGCGGCACCAATCCCAAACTGTGGAACGCATGGCGCGCCAGCCTGCTGGAAAGCCTGTTTCACGCCGCCGGACGCTACCTCGCAGGCAACGGCGGCAATCCGCATGCCCTCTTCGGCCGCCGCCAACAAGAAGCCGCCGAATTGCTTACCCGCGCCGCCGTCCCCGAAAAACAGCAGAAAAAACTATGGAACGCGCTCGGTTCCGCCTACTTCGCCCGCCATCAGTCCCGCGAAATCCTGTGGCACGCTGCCAATCTCGTACACGACTTTGAAACCCCCATCGTCCGCAGCCGCATCCTGCCCAAGAGCGACAGCTTCCAAGTCATGGTCTTCATGCCCAACGGCCCGCGCCTGTTCGCCCGCCTCTGCCGCATCTTCAGCCGCCACGGCTTCGACATCCTCGCCGCCCGCGCCTTCATCACCGAACACGACTACATCCTCGACACCTTCATCGTACAAATCCCCTCGCAGCACGCCCCCGAAGACTACCCCGACATCCAAAGCGCGCTCGAAGCCGAACTCAACAGCTTTATCCACGGACACACTGTTGCCGAAACCCAAAGCCGCAGCCGCCGCATCAGCCGCCGCAGCCGCTACATGCCGATTGCGCCCAGCATCACCATCACCCCCGAAGAAGACTACCCCGACTGGTACTCCGTCGAAATCACCGCCGTCAACCGCCCTTTCCTGCTCGCCGACATGGCGGAAGTCTTCTTCGCCCACAACGTCAGCCTGCGCTACGCCAAAATTTCCACGCTGGACGAACGCGTCGAAGACAGCTTCATCGTCTTCAGCCCCGATTTGAAAAACCCGAAAACGCAGTCGTCGTTGAAACAGGCTTTGTTGGAACAATTATCGGTGTGACGATTGGTTTTAAAGGAAAAGCAAGAGGCCGTCTGAAAACTTGTTTTCGATTTTCAGACGACCTCTGTTTCTGATTTAAGATGGTTTTAAATAAAAAATTCTGCTTGTCGATGTGAATCCAGCTTAGACAACCGGCAAAGGTTGATACAGTTTCCACCTGTATTTTGAATCTAATATAAATGGTTTCCCTATATATTAAAGGTCGTCTGAAACCCTGTTCCCCGTTTTCAGACGACCTTCTGCTTACTTCATTTTCTTTAAGCCAACAATTTCCGCCAGCGTTTCACTTGGAAGCGTACTTGCTCCGGCGCGGTTCCGCCCAAGTGGTTGCGCGCGTTCAGACTGCCTTCGGGTGTCAGTACGCCGTACACGTCGTCTGAAATCAGATCGCTGAAGCCTTGCAGGACTTCGAGCGGCAGTTCGCTCAAATCGACGCCTGCTTGGTCGGCATGGCGCACAGCTTGGGCGACGACTTCGTGGCTGTCGCGGAAAGGCATGCCTTTTTTCACCAAGTAATCCGCCAAATCGGTGGCGGTGGCGAAGCCCTGCATGACGGCGGCGCGCATATTGTCGGGTTTGACGGTCACGCCGCGCATCATGTCAGCGTAAATCCGCAGGGTGTCGATGAGTGTGTCGGCGGTGTCAAACAGAGGTTCTTTGTCTTCCTGATTGTCTTTGTTGTACGCCAAGGGCTGAGATTTCATCAGGGTAATCAGGCCGATAAGGTGTCCGATGACACGGCCGGATTTGCCGCGCACGAGTTCGGGCACATCGGGATTTTTCTTCTGCGGCATGATAGACGAACCTGTGCAGAAACGGTCGGCAATGTCGATAAAGCCAAAACGCGGACTCATCCACAAAATCAATTCTTCGGACAAGCGGCTCAGGTGAACCATAATCAGCGAGGCAGCGGCGGTGAACTCGACGGCAAAATCGCGGTCGGATACGGCATCGAGCGAGTTTTGGCAGATTTGCTCAAAACCCAGCAATTCGGCGGTGATTTCGCGCTGAATCGGATAGGTCGTACCGGCAAGGGCGGCAGCGCCGAGCGGCATACGGTTGACGCGTTTGCGACAGTCGGTCATGCGCTCGAAATCGCGTCCGAGCATTTCGACGTAGGCGAGCATGTGGTGTCCGAAGCTGACGGGCTGGGCGACTTGCAGATGAGTGAAACCGGGCATGACGGTTTCAGCGTTTTGTTCCGCCAAATCGACCAAGGCCGTCTGAAGGCTCCGAATCAGGTCTTGAATAATGGTAATCTGGTCGCGCAACCACAGGCGGATGTCGGTGGCAACTTGGTCGTTGCGGCTGCGGCCGGTATGCAGGCGTTTGCCCGCATCGCCGATTTTTTCGGTCAGGCGGCGTTCGATGTTCATGTGGACGTCTTCCAAATCCAGCGACCAAGAAATAGTACCGTCCTTGATTTCTGCTATAATCTCCGCCATTCCCTGACGAATCGCCGCCAAATCTTCTTCACTCAAAACACCTGATTGAACAAGCATTTGCGCGTGCGCCAGCGAACCCTGAATGTCCCACTCGGCAAGCCGTTTGTCGAAATCGATCGAACCGGTGTATTTTTTCACCAGTTCGGAAACAGGTTCGTTAAAACGGCCCGACCAGGTTTTGTCCTTACTCATGGTTTCATCCTCAGATAAAATAACAGAGCCGCAAAGGCTCGTATAAACGCATTAAAAGAAAACGGTTGGAAATATTTTATGTCTATTATACGTCAAATCAACAATACATTCGCCGTCCCAGACCTGCGCAATTCGGCAACAGTCGTGCGCCTTTTGATTATTGTCTTGGGCAGTCTGTTCTTTCTCCCCTTGATCAGCGATTCTTCGCTCTCCTATTCCGCAGAGATTTACCATCATTCCCAATGGGTGTTTCCCGTATTGCTGGGGATTTTGGTTAAAGCCTATTTCGTCAATATCTTCACCCCTGCCATCAAAACATCGCCCTACGGCGTCATTATTACCTACTTTTTGAACTTATCGATATTTGCAATCGTCGATTTTTTCATTCTGAAAACACACGGCAGAACGCTCTCGCAACATTTCTTCCTGTTCAACCTTTTCCTGCTCGGGCTGATGTATTACGAAGCCTCGCGCCGGAACGGCCTTGCGCCTTCGATTTCCGAAGCCCGCCTCAGCGCGCTGACCGCCCGCATCCGCCCGCATTTCCTGTTCAACAGCCTCAATGCCGCCATCAGCCTGATCCGCCTGCGCCCGTATGACGCGGAAACCCTGTTGGAAAACCTCGCTAACCTGTTCCGCGCCCAACTGCGCGACGGCAGCCAAAGCAGCACTTTAGGGCAGGAAATCGAATGGGCGCAGGAATACATCGCCATCGAACAAATCCGCATGGGCCATATGCGCGTGCAGGTAATGTGGCAGCACCAGGCGCCTGATGACGCGGAAACGCCGCACCTCCTGCTCCAACCCCTTTTGGAAAACGCGGTCTTCCACGGCGTCGAATCGACCCACCGCCCCGGCATGATTACCGTGTTTACCAAGCTCAACAAATCATCCATCTACATCCGCATCGAAAACCCGTACACCCCGCCCGAAAGCAGTGAAAACGCCAAACCGCACAAAGGCAACTCGATGGCATTGCACAACCTCAAAGAACGCCTGACGCTGATGTACGACAACGATGCCAAAATCCAAAGCCGCCAACTCGACGGCATTTTCCGCGTCGACATCCGCCTGCCTTACCGCAAAAAAGCCTCTGATGTAAACAGGCTGTTCGGTTAATACAACCATCCCCCAAAGGTCAAAGGTCGTCTGAAAAGTTTCAGACGACCTCAAACAAACCACCGTCAACCTTATGAAAACCAAAACAATCTTAAAATGGCTTCCCGTGGTTTTGTCCGTCTTGGGCGCATTGGGTTACAGCTCGCGCGATACCGAAATCATCCGCTCCGGCGTGCAATTCGCTTCTGCGCTCACAGGCAGCAGCCATATCGGCATGGAAGCCTTCGGCGCATTATTATCGGAAACCGTCAAATCAGGGTCGTCTGAAAATACTGCACACCAAAGCCGTCCGCACACTCAAAAACGCAATTCCACCACTCCCCATACCTATCGCGGCAAAATCTCCAAAATCCACGACGGCGATACCCTCCACGTTATCGACGAAGACGGCGCGAAACACAAAATCCGCATGGCGTATATCGATGCACCCGAAATCAATCAGGCATACGGCACGCATTCTCGGGACAACTTGATTGACGCCGCCGACGGCAAAAAAGTGAAGGTACGCGTATTTGAAACAGACCGCTACCAACGCGAAGTCGCGCAAGTTTCCGTCGGGACGACCGATTTGAACCTCATGCAACTCCGCGACGGAGCGGCATGGCATTACGACAGCTATGCCAAAAAACAACAAAGCAAAACCGCCTACACCGACTACGCCGCCGCCCAAAAACAGGCGAAACAAAAACGCAAAGGCTTGTGGAGCGGTAAAAATCCCCAAGCCCCGTGGGACTTCCGCCGCGAAGAGCGCGAAAGGCAAAACGGCGGGCACAACGAACGCCGTCAAGAATCAAGCGGACAATGGTTTGGCATTTGGTAACCGGTGGCTCTCAACATTTAATTTTCCAAGTGGAATTTGTTCATAAAGCGGAAGATTCAAGGCGGAAACCGCAACAAGGTTGGATGCCTTGCGAGGATTTCCAACGCAACGGAAACTATTGAATCTCGATAGCTCCCAGTATAAAAAAGGTCGTCTGAAAAATATTTTCAGACGACCTTTTCATGTATTCGACAAATTAACGGCATTGCAGCCAAGTCCGTTTGAGATGATCGACATCCGTCACTTTGCAGACATTTCCGGAGCAGCTGACCGAATAATCTACTTTGGTCGGATGCCCCCATTGTTTGAAGCCGGCACGAATTTTGCCGTTGGGCAAGGCAGACACGTTGACCTTGACTTCGGTTTCAGGATCCTGACTGTTCCATATCGGATCGGCCTCAATACACAAATCCGCCGACCGAGAAGCGGTACGGATGGCTTTTTTCAAAGAATCATCGGCATATCGGTTCAAAATCTTCACGCCCGATTCATCATCGAGGCTTGCTTCTTGATAAATCTTCTTCACCAAACGGATCTTGGCGGCATTGTCTCCGCTTGCAAAAGAGACAGACGGAACCAGTAACGCAGCGAAAAGTATTGTCGCTATTTTGTTCATATTATGTTTTCCTAAAATCGAATTCTACCCTGCCATACCGTCCAATGCTTTATTGAAACCATACTCAGTATTGACTTGGCAGGGTTCAGCCGTAAAAATACAAAAAGAATTATATCCATTGGATATGCTTTTTCAAACCGATTTAAACGTCATCACCCCATTATCCATCCTATAAAGAGGTCGTCTGAAATGCCTGTCATGCTGATTGTCCGTCCGTCCGCGCGCGCGGGAGATGATGTGCGCACCTGTTCGCAGGCTGGCTGGCGCGCGCGGGTGTTGAGTCCGGTTGAAATCGAGCCTGACGAAGCGGCGTTGCGCGGCTTGAAAGAACAGTTTTCCCGTGCGGATGCGGTGTTTTGGGTCAGTCCGACGGCGGTTGAAACTGCTGCGCCGTATGTGGATTTTTCAGACGACCTGAAGGTTCAGGTCGCGGTCGGGCAGGCAAGCGGTCGGACTTTGCAACGCTGCGGCGCGAAAAATGTGTCTGTGCCGCAAGAAGGCAACGACAGCGAGGCGGTGTTGCTGCTGCCGGTTTGGGATACGCTGCCTCAGGGCGCGCGCGTATTGATTGTGCGCGGACGCGGCGGGCGCAATTTTTTGGCGGAGTCGTTAAAGAAAAAAGGCTTTGCAGTGGAAATCGCGGAAGTGTATTTCAGACGACCTAATGAATTGAATTGGCAGGATTTTGATGCCGAATCCATTGATGCCGCCTTTATCGCTTCGGGCGAACTGGTACGCGGGCTGTTTGCGCAGGTTCCGCCGCAATTTTCCCGATTCTTCGAATCCTTGTTATACTTCACCCATCATCCGCGCATAGCCGACGCGCTTCGCGAGGCGGGTGCGCGCCACATACGGGTCGTCGCTTCTCTGAAAGCGGCACTTTCATCATTTCCTAAGGAGCAAACCGATGAGCCGGTCTGAAGACAATCCATCCGAAGCAAACGAAGCCGGTCGGCCGATTATCGTCGACAGTCAGGGCAACGCGGGGTCGTCTGAAACAGCGGCTCCGAAAAAGGCCAAGCAGCCTAAAACCTCCGAATACGCAGGAACACACATGTCTGAATCTAAAAATCTTCCCCAAAACCAACCCGCCCCCGTCATCATCAAACAATCCGGCGGCAGAGGGCTGGCGGTAGGCGCGCTGGTGCTGGCGCTGCTGGGTTTGGGCGCAAGCGGCTTTTTGTTTGTGCAAGGACAAAATGTCTTGAAAAACCAAGAGCTTTCGTTTAACCAAAAGCTCGATAAAGCCGCCTTGGGCGAATCTGAAAACGCTTTACTTCTGAAAGACCATTTAAACCGCCAAACCGCCATCCAAGCCGAATTGGAGCGCTTGGGCAAAGCCCAAATGGCAAACAGCGAACAAATTCTGTTAACGCAAAAAGCGTATCAGGAGCTGACCAAAGGGCGCGTCAACTGGCTGGTTGACGAAGCGGAAACCATGTTGAACCTCGCCTCGCAGCAACTGCTGCTGTCGGGCAACGTACAAGGCGCGGCGGCGGTGTTGGAACATATCGACGGCCGCCTGAGCCGTTTCGACCAGCCCGAGCTGCTGCCCATCAAACAAGCCGTCAGCCATGATTTGGCGGCATTGAAAAACCGTCCGTATGTCGATATTTCCGGCACGGCGCTGCGCCTCGACCGCTTGGAAACTGCCGTTTCCGGCCTGCCGCTGGTTTTGGACGGCGTATTGCAGCCGGGCGAGCAGGCGCAAAGCAACGGCGCATCTTCAGGCTCTTGGTGGCAAAATACTTGGGATAAATCTTTGGTTGCACTGAAAGGGCTGGTGGAAGTCCGCCGCCTCGACAATAAAGACGCGATGCTGCTGTCGCCCGAACAGGCGTATTTCGTCCGCGAAAACCTGCGCCTGCGTCTTTTGGATGCGCGTACCGCGCTGATGCAGCACAACGGCGAGGTTTATCAAAGCGATTTGAACTACGTCGAAGCGGCAGTCAAGCAATACTTTGACGGCAAATCACCCGCAACACAGGCATGGCTGAAAGAGTTGTCCGAATTGAAAGCGCTGGATGTGCGCATGATTTCAGACGACAGCTTGAAAGCCAGCCTCAGCGCAATCCGCGCCTATCAAGACGGTACGCGTACTCCGGTCGCGCTGCCCGAACCCGTAACGACCGCCGCGTCCGCGCCCCTGCCCTCCGCCGCGTCCGAAGCCGCCGCTCCTCAAGCTGCCTCGCAGGTGAATGAAACTGCTTCCGCACCGAAAACCGCACCGGCTCCGAGGGCTGCCCATCCTGCCAAAGCAAGGCCCGCTCCTGCGCAGAAATCCGCACCTGCCGCCCAAACAGACGCGAAGCCTTTAGAAGCTCCGGCGTTGCCTTCCGAGGCCAAACCGCAAAACATTTCCGAGCCGGAAAAGAAAGCGGCTCCTGAGAAACAAAGCCGCCCTGCCGCCGATGCTGAGACCAAAGGAGGCCGTGCATGAAAGCCGTCGTCTGGATTGTCGTTTTATTCGCCGCTGCAGTCGGTATCGTCCTAACTTCCGGTATTTACACGGGTAATGTCTATATCGTCGTCGGACAGGTCATGATGCGGGTCAACCTGCACGCCTTTATCTTAGGGCTGGTTCTGTTTGTTGTTACCCTGTATTTCCTGATCAAATTCATCGTCGGCCTGATGAACATCCCCGCCCGTATGCAGCGTTTCGGTACGGCGCGTAAAGGCCGTCAGGCAGCCGTGGCTTTGAACAGCGCAGGTTTGGCGTTTTTTGAAGGCCGCTTTGAAAAAGCGGAGCAGGAAGCCGCCAAAGTATTGGAAAACAAAGAAGCCGGCGACAACCGCAATCTCGCGTTAATGCTGGGCGCGCACGCCGCCGACCAAATGGAAAACTTCGAACTGCGCGACCACTACCTGAAAGACATCGAAAAACTGCCGAACAAACAGCAGCTTTCCCGCTATCTGTTGTTGGCAGAATCCGCACTCGGCCGCCGCGATTATCCGACCGCCCTGGAAAATCTGAACGCCGCCGCGCGCATCCACCCCAACCTGTCCCGCCTCGCCCGCCTGCAACTGCGTTATGCCTTTGACCACGGCGATGCGGAAGACGTGTTGGCGAAATCCGAAAAACTGATGAAAGTCGGCGCGATTAACGATTTTGAAGCGGAACAATACCAAAGCTGGGCATACCGCCGCCTGTTGGCGGAAGCATCAGACGCAGCCGGTCTGAAAACCTGTCTGAAGCGTATTCCCGAAGCACTCAAAGCGGACGAATTGTGTGTCGCCATTGCCGAAAAATACGAGCGTCTCGGACTCTATACCGAAGCCGTCAAATGGGTGCGCCAATACTACCCGCAAAACCGCCGCCCCGAACTTTTGGAAGCCTTCGTCGAAAGCGTCCGCTTCTTCAACGAACGCGGCCAGCAAAAAGCCATCGACCTTGCCGATTCTTGGCTGAAAGACAAACCCGACGACGCGCCGCTCTTGATGTACCTCGGACAGCTTGCCTACGGCCGCAGCCTGTGGGGTAAGGCGCAAAGTTACCTCGAAGCCAGCATCGCCCTGCAACCGAGCATCGCCGCCCGCCTCATGCTGGCGCGCGTACTCGATGAAACCGGACAGCCGCAAAAAGCTCAGGAACAGCGGAAATTGGTTTTGGAAGCCGTCTCCGATGACGAACGCCACGCAGCGTTGGATCAGCATAGCTGAGTTTGGGAAATATCTTTATCTGGGAGAATTTGATGGGACCTTCAGATTCCTTTAAGGAAAAGAAAGAAATATTTGAAATTGGAACGCCTACTTATCGCCAAAAGTTAATTGATGTTTGGAAAAAGAGCATTAATGGAAACGAAAAATCTTGGGTGCTCTTTGAAAATGGTACTTGCGTCATTTTACTTGAACCGGAAAAAGATCTGGCGAAACAGGCTAAAGAGATATTAAGCAAATGGGGCAAAGTTCAAATAGGAACACCATCTGCAGATTTTGGCATTATCACTTTAGATAGCGGCGATGGATATGCCGTTTCATGCCATCATCCCGAAATTTTTACGCTAATCCTAAAAGAACAAGGATTGGATGAAGATTTCAAAATCGGTATCGAAGGGCGCTCTCATCGCGATTGTGATGCTGAAGAACTCAAAGTTATCCATATCGAAGATAAACGCACCATTGAAACCCCATGAAAACCTGCTGCCGTTTAATCATTTACTGATGATTACCTAGGCAAATGTGTTCGTCCCTCCCTTTTCAGACGACCTTTCATTGCGGAAACCGCCGCAAAGGTCGTCTGAAAACCGTTTTCCTTCCCTGTTTTACAAACAAACCGAAAGCCCCACATGACCTCTTTGAAAAACGACACCTTCCTCCGCGCCCTGCTCAAACAGCCCGTCGAATACACGCCGATTTGGATGATGCGTCAGGCGGGGCGTTATCTGCCCGAATACAAAGCCACGCGCGCGAAAGCGGGCAGTTTCCTCGATTTGTGTAAAAACACCGAATTGGCGACCGAAGTGACCATCCAGCCCTTAGACCGCTTCGATTTGGATGCGGCGATTCTGTTCTCCGACATCCTGACCGTCCCCGACGCAATGGGCTTGGGTCTGTATTTTGCCGAAGGCGAAGGCCCGAAATTCGAACGCGCCTTGCAACACGAAGCCGACATTGCCAAGCTGCAAGTTCCCGATATGGAAAAACTGCGATACGTCTTTGACGCCGTCGGCTCCATCCGCAAAGCATTGGACGGCCGCGTACCGCTTATCGGTTTCTCCGGCAGCCCGTTCACACTCGCCTGCTATATGGTCGAAGGCGGCAGCAGCAAAGAATTTCGCACCATCAAAACCATGATGTACTCGCGTCCCGATTTGCTGCACAAAATCCTCGACACCAACGCCCAAGCCGTTACCGCATACCTCAACGCCCAAATCGACGCGGGCGCACAGGCTGTGCAGATTTTCGACACTTGGGGCGGCGTCCTGAGCGATGCGGCGTTTAAAGAGTTCAGCCTCAAATACATCCGCCAAATCGTTGCCGGATTGAAACGCGAAAGCGAAGGCAGGCGCGTTCCCGTTATCGTATTTGCCAAAGGCGGCGGGCTGTGGCTGGAGGGCATGGCGGAAATCGGCGCAGACGCATTAGGCTTGGACTGGACGTGCAACATCGGCGAAGCACGCCGCCGCGTCGGCAACCAAGTCGCCCTGCAAGGCAACTTCGACCCGTTTGCCCTCTTTGGCACGCCCGAATCCATCCGCACCGAAGTCGCGCGCATCCTTGCCGACTACGGAAACGGCAGCGGCCATGTCTTCAACCTCGGACACGGCATCAACCAACACGCCGACCCCGAACACGCCAAAATCTTAGTCGATACCGTACACGAACTGTCGCGCCAATATCACGCCTGATTGGGCGCGAAAAAAGGTCGTCTGAAACCCAAACTGCCTGCCGGTTTGGTTTTCAGACGACCTTTTTATATATATTGGATGAAAAGTAAAAATCAGACATTTTCTATTTAACTGACTGCATATTTACCCAAATCAAATCAGATTGATTTCACATATTTCAAAAGACATGTATGATGATGTTCTTTAAAACAACCTTTCCAATTTCAATAAAATCCATCTTTTTAGGGGCTGTCAACATTTAATTTCCCCAGTGGATTTTTGTTCACAAAGCGGAAGATTCAAGGCGGAAACTGCAACAAGGTTGGACACCTTGAATCTTCCGCTTTGAGGATAAAAAGACACGAAAACTATTGAATGTTGACAGCCCCTCTAGGAACACACACATGAACTTTCAAGACTATTTCGTCAATCTGATATTGAGCGGCGTGATGATTATCGGCGCTTATCAGTTTACTTTTATACCCAGCGCCACCCTTTGCGCAAAGAGATCGTTTGGAATTCCCCGATAGACGAAAAAATCCCTTTCCGCCCGCGTTGGTCGTGGATATACAGCTTTCTTTACTACCCCGCCATCCTCTACCTCAACATCATCGCCACCGACCACCGCCATTTCAACATGATGGCGTTCAGCTTCCTGATGTTGCTGTTTATGCAAATGCTGTTCTTCTGGCTGTTTCCCGTTTCCACTCCGCCGCATTGGCGCAGCATCAATACCGGCAAAACACCGTCCGAATGGTTTTTACAGTTTGTTCAAAAATTCGACCAAGCCAGCAACTGTTTCCCCAGTATGCACGTTTCCGTCGCCATGCTGACCGCCCTGCACGCGCTGCCGACTTTGGGCGCCGCCGCGTTCCTCTTTCCCGTATTGATTGCCCTGTCCTGCATCTTTACCAAACAGCACTACCTGATTGACCTGCCCGCAGGCGCAGCATTGGGCGGCTTTGCCTACTGGCTGTATCTTTTAGTGCTTTGATGCACCCAATCCTAATAAAAAAACCTAAAAGGTCGTCTGAAAACGAGCGAAGCGAGTTTCGCTAAAACGAGCGCAGCGAGTTTCGCTAAAACAAAACTCAAAAGGTCGTCTGAAAACGAAAAACACCCGCTTATCGGTGTCAACTCGTTTTTCAGACGACCTTTGTATATACTCACCATCTGAACCTTACCGCCTCAAACCAGTCAGACTCAAAAATATAGTGGATTAACTTTAAACCAGTACTGCGTTGCCTTAGCTCAAAGAGAACGATTCTCTAAGGT